>JBMTYA010000062.1:0-8596 GCA_049454015.1 Ilumatobacteraceae bacterium
TACCAAATGGTGAAGGACCTGCGCACCGACGTGGAGTCGGGTAACGTCACCGCAGTGCTCGACGGCGACCTCGACGAGTTCATGGAGGGTTACCTCCGTTGGCGCCGCACGGAGGCTGGTCGCTAGATGATCACCCTCGAGCACGTCGTGAAGGTGTACGGCAACGACACGGTCGCCGTAGACGATGTGTCGTTCGACGTGGGCAAGGGACACTTCGTCTTCCTCGTCGGCCCGTCAGGTTCGGGCAAGTCCACGCTGCTGCGCTTGATGAGCCGCGAAGAGATCGCAACTGAAGGCGACGTCTGGGTTGCCGGTCGCAACGTCACCGATATGTCGCCGTCTCGAGTGCCGTATTTGCGACGATCGCTCGGCAACATCTTCCAGGACTACAAGTTGCTGCTCAACAAGACCGTGTTCGAGAACGTCGCCTTTGCGCTCGAAGTGATCGGCAAGCCGCGCCACGTGATACGCGAACAGGTGCCGTTCGTGCTCGAACTCGTCGGTCTTGCCGATAAGCACGAGCGCTTCCCGAACCAGCTGTCGGGTGGCGAGCAGCAGCGCGTGTCGATTGCGCGAGCGTTCGTCAACCGACCACTCATCATGCTTGCTGACGAGCCGACAGGCAACCTCGACCCGGCCACGAGCGAAGGCATCATGATGCTCTTGCAGGCCATCAATGAGACGGGCACCACCGTGGTGATGGCAACGCACGACCACCGAGTGGTCAACATGATGCGTCGTCGCGTGATCCAGCTTGACCGCGGCGTCGTGGTGCGCGACCAAGAGCGTGGAGTGTACGAATAATGCTGGCTCGCATCGAGTACGCGCTGCGCGAGACATGGGCGAGTTTCCGTCGCAATCTCACGCTCACGATGGCAGCGGTGCTCACGTCGGCCATCGCGCTGCTGCTCGTTGGTGCCACCTTCCTCATCCAGCGAGCATTCGAGAACTTGCTCGTGCAGTGGCGCGGCGACGTGGCGATGATCGTGTTCGTGCGTAGTGATGCGTCGCCCGAGCAGGTAGCGCTCATCGACAGCACGCTGCGTGCTGCGCCGAGCGTGATCGACGTGGACAAGTTGCGTTATCTCGACAAACCCGAGAGTTATGCCGAAGCGCAGCGCATCTTCGCCGGCGACCCGGTGACGCTCAGTTTGTTGACGCCCGAGACCATTCCGACTCAGTTCAAGGTGGTGCCGCTCACCGAAGATACGAATCTCGTTCGCAGCCTGGCCGACCAGTACCGCACGCTGCCTGGTGTCGAGGCAGTGGCACTTGCCGAAGACGAGTTCGAAGTCATCTCGACACTCTCTAGTTTCGTGCGCAACGTGACGCTCATCATGTCGCTCGTACTACTCGCCGTCGCCATCGGCCTCATCTGGAACACCATTCGCACCGCGATGTTTGCCCGCCGTCGAGAAATCGAAGTGATGAAACTCGTGGGTGCGACGAACTGGTTCATCCGTATCCCATTCATGCTTGAAGGCTTGCTGCAAGGTCTCATCGGCGGCGTGGTGTCGTGCTTTGGGGTGTGGGGTTTGAACAGCGCGTGGACAAACGGCGTTGCCACCTTTAAGCCGGGCACGGGCATTGCAAGCCTCGTGGTGCCCGGCGGATATCTCTCGGGCGTGATGCTCGTGTTGCTGTTGCTCGGTGCGGCAGTTGGTGCCATCGGGTCGGCGATTGCGGCCTCGCGCTTCCTCGACGTCTAATCCGCGCCACGGGCGTCGACTCCTTCGCGTCTGACCCGCGCCACGGGCGTCGGCCCCACGACCGTCCGCCGCTCCGACGGCTTCTCTACACTCGGGCGGCATGGCTGACTACACGCAGATTCGCTACGAGACGAGTGGTGGGGTAGCAACTGTCACCTTGCACCGCCCTGAAAAGATGAACGCCTTCACTGGCGTGATGATGAACGAACTTCTCGCGGTCTTTGACGAGATCGACGCCGACGACGCGGTGCGTGCGGTGATTGTGACCGGCGAGGGCCGCGCGTTCTGTGCAGGTGCCGACTTGTCGGGTGGCGCAAAGACCTTCGACGACGGCGACTGGTCGAGCCCGAGCGACGAGCGCACACGTCGCGACGGCGGTGGTCGTGTGACGTTGCGAATCTACGACTGCAAGAAACCGGTCATCGGTGCCATCAACGGCGCAGCAGTTGGCGTCGGTGCCACGATGACGTTGCCAATGGACCTGCGAGTCGCGTCCAACACCGCGCGGTTCGGCTTTGTGTTCTCGCGCCGCGGCATCGTGCCCGAGGCATGCTCGTCGTGGTTTCTGCCGCGAGCAGTCGGAATCTCGCAGGCTGCCGAGTGGGTCTACAGCGGTCGTGTGTTCGACGCGCAAGAAGCGTTGCGCGGGGGCCTAGTTCGTTCGCTGCACGATCCCGCTGAGCTCTTGCCAGCTGCACGAGCGCTCGCCGAAGAAATTGCACAGAACACCAGTGGCGTTTCAGTGGCGTTGGCGCGCCAGATGTTATGGCGCATGCTGGGCGCGTCGCATCCGATGGAAGCCCACCGTGCCGACTCACGCGGCATTCAACTTCGCGGCCGTAGCGCGGATGCGCACGAAGGCGTCACGAGTTTCTTGGAGAAACGCCCGGCGAAGTTCACCGACTCCGTCTCGCGCGACCTGCCCGACATCTTCCCCGACTGGGAAGACCCCGAATTTTCGTGACCGTCTACGAACGAGTCGGCGGTCAGCAGTTCTTCGACCAACTGGCTGCCGAGTTCTATCGCGGTGTGCGCAGCGACCCGGTGTTGCTTGCTCTGTATCCGCAGCCAGACGATCTCGCACCGGCGCAGCGACGGCTATCGATGTTTCTCGCACAGTACTGGGGCGGGCCAACCACGTATTCAGAAGAACGAGGCCACCCTCGATTGCGCATGCGCCATGCGGCGTATCCGATCGACGAAGCGATGCGTGATCGTTGGCTCGCGCACATGAACACTGCGCTCGATGCTGTCACGGGCGAGGTTACGTCATCCGCCGCACCACCCGAAGTAGTAGTGGAGATGCGCGACTACTTCGTGCGCGCTGCCGATCACTTGCGCAACGTGTGAAGTAGGTCGTCGCTCAGCGCAACGTGTAGCACGCGATCGCACTCGCCGCAGCGACGTTAAGCGAGTCGACGCCCTGCGCCATCTCGATGCGCACACGATGCGAGCATGCTGCCATCACGTTCGCATCCAAACCCTCGCGCTCCGACCCGAGAAGTAGCAGCCTCCGTGGCTGTTCGATGCGCACCTCGTGCATCGGCACGGCGTCGGAGTTGGGCGTGAGCGCGACCGTCGCGACACCTCGCGCATTCAACATCGCTACGAAGCCAGCGACGTCGCTCACCCGCGAGTGCGGCACGTGGAAGGCGTTTCCCATCGACACTCGCAGGGCACGGCGGGCGAGTGGATCGGCGCTGTTGTCATCGAGAAACATCGCATCCCACCCCAGCGCCGCGGCATTGCGCGTGATTGAACCGACGTTCACGGGGTTGTCAACGTGGTCGACGAGCACTCCGCGGGTGAATGATGCTGCGAGCGAGTCGAGATCAGTGGGCTCTGGCCGCTTGAACAGGCTGATCACATCAAGTGGCACGCCGAGCCCGGTGATGTTGCGGCGCAAGTCTTCGCTCGTGAGATACGAATAACGCTCATAGCCGGGCGCAAAAGTGGCGAGGCGCGCCTCGCCTTTCTCGCTGCACAACACGGCGACGGGCTCGCAGCCTGCGTCAAGAGCACGTTGTGTTACGAGGTCGCCTTCGGCGATGAAGAGCGGTCCGCCCGCCCGTTGCTGCAACACACCCGTGAGACGGCGTTCGCGCCAGCGAAACGGGTCGAGGCGCTCATCGCTCTCGTCGGTGATCTCAGTGAGAGGCATTGTGAGCCCTCAATGTGTTCAGCAGCACGATGACTTGTCGACGTCGTCTGTCACCTGGGCTTAGAAGTGCCAGGGGTAGTTCGACCAGTCGGGGTCGCGTTTCTGCAAGAACGCATCGCGACCTTCTTGCGCTTCGTCGGTCATGTAGGCAAGCCGTGTCGCTTCGCCAGCGAAGAGCTGCTGACCGACGAGGCCGTCGTCAATCAAGTTGAAAGCGAACTTCAGCATCCGCTGCGCTGTGGGGCTCTTTGCATTGATTTCGCGC
This sequence comes from Ilumatobacteraceae bacterium, assembly GCA_049454015.1. GTDB lineage: Bacteria > Actinomycetota > Acidimicrobiia > Acidimicrobiales > Ilumatobacteraceae > F1-60-MAGs027. The sequence continues at coordinate 4,136 of JBMTYA010000062.1, forward strand.
GCCCACTCGAGCGCCACCTTTTCCAAGTCGTCGTGGTCGACAACGGCGTTCACCATGCCCATTCGGTGGGCTTCGTCTGCCGAGTATTCGCGCCCGAGAAAGAAGATCTCGCGGGCGAACTTCTGTCCGACTTGTCGCGCGAGGTACGCCGAGCCGTAACCACCATCGAAGCTTGCGACGTCGGCGTCGGTCTGCTTGAACTTCGCGTGTTGTTTGCTCGCAATTGTGAGGTCGCACACGACGTGCAGGCTGTGCCCGCCACCGACAGCCCATCCGGGCACCACACATACGACCACTTTTGGCATGAAACGAATCAATCGCTGTACTTCAAGAATGTGCAGTCGTCCAGTGCGCGCCGCAGAGATGGTGCTCGCGTCGTCGCCCTCGGCGTACTTGTAGCCGTCCTTGCCGCGAATGCGTTGGTCGCCGCCACTACAGAACGCCCAGCCGCCGTCTTTGGGGGAAGGGCCATTGCCGGTGAGCAGCACACAACCGACGTCAGGCGTCTGCCGGGCGTGGTCGAGTGCGACGAAGAGTTCGTCGACCGTCTGCGGGCGAAAGGCGTTGCGCACCTCCGGGCGGTTGAATGCGACGCGCACCGTGCCCGAGTCGACGCTGCGGTGATAGGTGATGTCGCGAAAGTCAAAGCCCTGCACCTGCTTCCACGCTTTCGCGTCGAACAGCGGCGAAATGCCCGAGTCGGGTGCGGGTTTTGTCACACGAACAGTCTGCCTGCGTCGCGTCATGGTCTGACTACGTCGCGTCATCAGTGGTAATTTTGGTCGTTCATGGCGCTACTCGTCGCAGTGCTGGGGCTCTTTCTCGTCGGTGTCACGACGGCGGTGGGCCTCCGGCGTCGACCTCTGGTGGGGGCAGTCGTCGGGCTCGCTGTGTTTCTGGCGGGAGTCGCAGCGAGCGTCGTCGAAGGTGTCGGGGTTGATGAGGCACCAACTGCGACGGTCAAGTGGTTGAGTGCCCTCGGGCTCGACTTGCATTTCTCGCTCGACGGCTTCGGAGTACTCATGTCGCTCATCGTCTTGGTGCTGGGGTTTGCGGTGCTGACCTATGCAATTGCGTACTTCGAGCACGACGAATCTTTTGCCCGATTCGTCGGGGTGTTTCTTGCGTTCGCTGGCTCAATGACCGGCGTCGTGATCGCATCGGATCTCTTCACGATGTTCGTGTTCTGGGAGCTCACATCAATCTGTTCGTTCTTGTTGATCGGGCTCAACGACAAGTCTGACGCTGCGCGGCAAGCCGCCGTGCGGGCGCTGCTCACCACCGGTGCGGGCGGGTTGTGCCTGCTCGGCGCCGTCGCACTACTGCAAATTGATGTTGGAACCACGCGATTTTCTGACTTGGTCGCTCTGCAGCCCACCGGCACGTTGATCGATGCGACCATCGTGCTCATCTTGCTCGGTGCTTTTACGAAGAGTGCGCAGTTTCCGTTCCACTTCTGGCTGCCCGGCGCGATGGCTGCACCTACTCCAGTGAGCGCCTACCTGCATTCAGCGACGATGGTGAAAGCCGGCATCGTGCTCTTGGCGCGAACGTCTCCTGCATTCGGTCAGTCAACTTTTTGGCAGTGGTGGGTCGTACTCGCCGGGTGCATCACGATGTTGATTGGTGGATGGCGGGCGCTTCGACAGAACGATGCCAAACTGCTGCTCGCGCACAGCACAGTTTCGCAACTCGGCTTGCTGACGGTGCTCGTCGGCATCGGGTCGCCGCTGGCTCTCTACGCAGGGGTCGCCCACCTGTTGGCACATGCCGTATTCAAGGTTGGGCTCTTCCTCGGGGTTGGAGTCATCGACCACGATCTCAGTACGCGTGAGGTGTCGAAACTCGCCGAAGCACGCGCGCGGTTGCCGCTCGTCACCGCGTCGCTCGTCGCAGCGACACTCTCGATGGCGGGCATCATTCCGTTTTTCGGGTTCGTCACGAAAGAAAAGGCGCTCGTCGCACTGCTCGAGGCAGACCTCGGCAATGTCGCCACCATCGCACTGGTCGGTGTCGTTGCGGGTTCTGTGTTGTCGGTCGCCTACAGCGCACGACTGTTGCGCGCACTGGTTCGAAAGCTGGCGGCTGCAGATGATGCACAACTGGCCACGCAACACGAAAAGACCTACACCGAACATCACACTTCTCGAGTCGGTGCAATCTTGCTCGCGCGCCCAGTGGTGGAGGCGGCAGGATTCTCGCTCGCTTTCGGTGTGTTCGCGTCGTTTGTCGGGAAAGTTCTCGTCGCCCCGGCGCTCTCGCTCGACGCAGACGCCAAAGGCAAGCTCGTGCTGTGGCCCGGTATCAACGATGCACTCCTCGTATCAGTGGTCGTCATCATCGTCGGATCATTCATCGGATGGCGGGCTCCGCTCACTGCGACACGTACCGGCGGAACGCATGGCGAGCGCACCTTTGACCGCATCTACGACTCCACGCTCGGGTTTGCCAAGCGCATCACTGCCGCCACGCAAACGGGTTCGTTGCCGATGTACGTTGCGGTCACTGCAGTCGTCGCGACGGCCGCGATGCTCTCTGGACTGTTGCTCGACGGGTTCCCGAGTGCCGCGAGTTTCGTTGACGACTCGCCGATGACGGTGCTCGTGGCGCTGCTCGTCGCTGTATTCGCAGTTGCCACTGTTGTCGTGCCGCTGCGGTTCACCGCCGCTTTATTGCTCGGTGGGGTGGGTTACGGCATCGCGGTGCTGTTCGTGATGCGCGGTGCGCCAGACCTCGCGCTTACGCAGCTGCTCGTGGAGACGCTCACCATCGTGATCTTCTTGCTCGCGCTGCGAGTGATGCCGAAGCAGTTCGCACCAGCGTCGCAGTGGGTGCCGAAGTGGGCTCGCGCCGCAGTTGCCGCGGCAATCGGCGTTGTGGTGCCGTGTTTTGCGCTTCTCGTGCGTGAGTCGCGCGAGGCACCTTCTGTTGCCGCGGACTACTTCAGTCGTTCAGTCGACGAGGCAGGGGGAGCCAACGTGGTGAACGTGATCTTGGTTGACTTCCGCGGCTTCGACACGATGGGTGAGATCACCGTGCTCGCGATTGCTGCCTTGGGCGTGGTCAATCTTGTTCGTATGGCTGAGCGCCAGCGTCGTGCGAAGTCGGCGGGGAGTGCAAAGTGACGAGCCCAGGGCATCCGAAGGATGTGTCGAACTCTGGCGGTGCCAGAAACCCGTCTGACATCGTCAGGTCGGCCATCTTCGACGAGCTCGTCGACAGATGGTTGTCGAAGGTCGCCGTGCTCGTCGCAATTTATGTGACGTTCCGTGGTCACAACGCACCCGGCGGGGGCTTTGCCGGTGGGCTCATCGTCGGCGGAGTCTTCGTGCTGCAATATCTCACCGGTCGTGAGCCTCATGTTCGGTTTCGAACGATTCTGCATCCGACGCGACTGTTGGGTTTCGGACTGCTGCTCGCGCTCGGCACCACCGTGGCCCCGCTTTTCGTTGATGCCGCACCGCTCGAGTCGTACATCTGGAAGCTCGACGTGCCACTCATCGGTGAAGTAAAGGTCGTCTCGTCGATGTTCTTTGACCTCGGCGTCTTCTTCGTAGTTGTGGCGGTCGTGCTGATGATCTTGTTGTCACTCGGCACGAGGCAGTCGACCGTGTTCGGAGACGAGGACATCGCATGAGCCTGTCGTTGCTCATCTTGACCGGCGTGTTGTTTGCTGCTGGGTCATATCTATTAATGGAGCGCTCGTTGACACGAATTGCTCTCGGCGTCGGTGTGCTCGGCAATGGTGTCAATGTGCTCATTGTGGCGGCCGGCAGCAGCCCGGCCGAAGCTCCAATTATCGGTCGCGCAGGAGAACTCACCGATCCTTTGCCACAAGCCCTCGTGCTCACTGCAATCGTCATCGGTTTTGCGCTCCTGTCGTTCGTGCTCGCCCTCGCCTGGCGCAACTGGACCATCACCGAGAACGACGAAGTAGAAGACGACGTCGAAGATCGGCTTATCACGCGTCGCGACTCAAGCAGTGCGAAGTCGACCGATGAGCGGCACAGGGAAGACGTCTCGCCATGACTTCTCTCGTCGCGCTCGTGGTGCTGCTGCCGATGGTCGGGGCCGCCACCGCCTTGATCTTTCGACCGCGCCCCATTCAACGAGCCCTGAGCTTTGTGACACTCGGCGGTTCTCTCATCGCCGCAACGAGCGTGCTCGTCGACGCTTGGTCGAACGACGCGACGCATGTTGTGCGCATGGGCGGCTGGCCCGGATCATTCGCCATCACGTTCGTCGCCGACCGTCTCGCCTCGGTGATGGTGGTGATTGCACTCACCGTCACCCTGCTTGTGCTCGTGTATTCAGTGGGCCAGAAATCGGCAGGGGAGCGCTCGGCGTTCTATCACCCGGTGTACATGGTGATGTCGGCGGGTATCTCGCAGGCGTTCTTGGCGGGTGACTTGTTCAACTTGTTCGTGGCTTTCGAGATTCTCCTCATGGCGAGCTACGTAT
>JBMTYA010000063.1:0-8573 GCA_049454015.1 Ilumatobacteraceae bacterium
AGCGCCCGCGAGTGAGCACGCTCGTGCGCAAAGACCTGAAGGTGATGTCGTGGCTTGCGCCGTTCCTCGTCGGGCGCATCAAGATCGCGGCACTCGCCAACCCGCCTGCCCTCGTCGAACTCTTTGCCGAGACCATCGTCGAAGAACTCGACTTCCGGCTCGAGGCAGCGAACATGCTCGACATCGCGAGCATCCTCGCCGACTTGAAGCAGGACGGTTACGTCGTGCCGCGCCCGCATCCGCGCCTCGTCACTCGCCGAGTAATTGTGATGGAGCGCCTCGAAGGTTTCAAGTTCGACGACGTCGCCGGCATGAAGGGCGCCGGCATCGATACCGAGGCAGTCATTCGCACCGGAATGGTCGCGTTCATGGAGGGTGCGTTGCTGTACGGCGTCTTCCACGGGGACCTACACGGCGGCAACTTGTTCGTGATGCGCGACGGTCGCACCGCACTGCTCGACTTTGGCATCGTCGGCCGGCTCACCGGGGTGCGGCGACTCGCCTTCTTGCGGCTCATGCTTGCAGCCACCACCAACGATGTGAAGGGTCAGATCACCGCGTTGCGCGACCTCGGTGCCCTGCCGATGGACACCGACTTAGACGCCGTCATCAAAGACTTGCGACTTGATCAACCCACGATCGACCCGACCACGCTCTCTGGCGAAGAACTCGTCAAAGAAGTGCAGCGCGTCGTGAAGGCGATGCTCGCCTACGGCGCCCGCATGCCCAAAGAACTGATGCTCTACGTGAAGAACATGGTGTTCTTGGACGGTGCCATTGCACGACTCGCACCCGACCTCGACCTGCTTGGCGAGATCGCGCAAATCTCGATGCTCTTTGCACAACGCCACGGCGAACGTCTCGGCCGCGAACTCGGCATCGACCACACGCAGGTAGAGATCAACTTGGACAGCGTCAAAGCCGGGCTCGGCGTCACGGCCGACACAAATCGCATGACCTATCGCGACTTGCAGAAGCGGCGCGAACTCATCCAAAAGCGCATGCGCGAACACGTCGGCCGCTGAGCCAGGCTTCTGCCGCCGTGCGGCGACACGTCGGAATTTGTCAGTATTGACGAATGCGCTTGGTGGTCGCCCGCTGCTCTGTGAACTACGCCGGACGACTCGAGTCGACGCTGCCAGAAGCGACGCGCCTCATCATGGTGAAGGCAGACGGCTGCGTCGCCATCCACGCCGATGGCGGCGCATACAAACCCCTCAACTGGATGAACGCACCGAACGAGATCCGAGAGTTTCCTGATCGTTGGGAAATCACGAACCCCAAAGGTGAGCGGCTCACCATCGTGTTGCACGAAGTGCTGAGCGACTCGCAGCACGAACTCGGCGACGATCCGGGTTTGTCAAAAGACGGTGTCGAGGCGCACCTGCAAGAGTTGCTCGCCGCCGACCCGACGGTCATTGAAGGCGGTCTTGTCCTCATCTCGCGCGAGTATCCAACAGCCATCGGCCCCGTCGACCTTCTGTGCCGAGCTGCCGATGGCACCACCGTCGCCATTGAAGTGAAACGCCGCGGAGAAATCGACGGCGTCGAACAACTCTCCCGCTATCTCGAATACCTGCGCGCCGACTCGTCACTTGGGCTCCTGCGCGGGGTGTTCGTCGCGCAGTCGATCAAGCCGCAAGCGCGCACCCTTGCCGAGACCCGGGGCCTTGCGTGGAAAGAAGTCGACTACGACGAGCTGCGCGGCAAACGGGTCGACGAATTGAGGCTGTTCTGAGCGTCGTTCGCAATTTCCGTGCAGCCGACTTCGATGAGGTGCTGCGGATGAACAACGAGAATGACCCCGCAGTGTCGTGGCTTGAGCGCGACGAACTCGAAGCCGACCTCGCGGTCGCCAAGCACGCGCTCGTGGTCGGCGAAGACCGCGTCGAAGGCTTCTGCACCACGTTCGCGAGCGGCCTGCAACGTGACCTCGGCGTCAACTACGCGTGGTTCACCGCGCGCTACCCCGACTTCGTGTATCTCGACCGCGTCGTCATCGACGAGCCGTTCCGCTCGGGCGGTCGCGGCGCGCTGCTCTATGCGGAAGTCGAGCGCCGAATTCGCAACGAGGGCGTCACTTCACTGTTCACCTGCGAAGTGAATCTGCGCCCGCGCAACGACGGGTCGCTGCGCTTTCACGCGCGACTCGGGTTTGAGCAAGTCGGCGAACAGGAGTCAAAACCCGGGCTCGTCGTGGCGATGCTCGCCAAACGACTCGCGTAGCGCCGCACGCGCGGCGCAAAGTCTCTCGCAGGCACGGCTCCTCATGCGCACACACCGCACAGGGTGCGGCGCTGCGACTACTTCTTTTGTGGCTGAGGCCAGCTGCCTGGCTTGCCGTCCATGCCGGAGTTCAAGCGTGCCTTGCCGAGCAACTCCTCGACGATCGGGCCGAGGCGCGTCGGGTCGTCGACAGGTGCGTGCGACGGGCCGCGCACCCAACCCTCGGCGATGGCAAACGTGCGACCGCTCGCCTCAAACACGCGACCAGTAACTCCCTTGCTCTCCCCCGACGCGAGCCAAGTGACGATTGGGGCAATCCATCGCGGCGACTGCGCTTCGCGCTCTTCGTCGGTCGGCGGCGTCGGCTGCAGGTTCTCGGTCATGCGCGTGAGCGCAACTGGAGCAACTGCGTTCACCGTCACGCCGTAGCGCGCGAGCTCGAGCGCAGTGATCACCGTGAATGCTGCGATGCCGGCTTTTGCTGCGCCGTAGTTGGCCTGGCCGATGTTGCCGTAGATGCCCGACACCGACGTGGTGTTGATGATGCGTCCGTCAACGGGCTTGCCCGCCTTCGACTGGTCTCGCCAATATGCCGCAGCAAAGTGCGCAGGTGCGAACGTGCCCTTCAGGTGCACCTTGATGACGGCGTCCCATTCGGCTTCGCTCATGTTGGCCATCATTCGGTCGCGCAAGATGCCGGCATTGTTCACCACGGCATGGAGGTCGCCAAACGTGTCAACTGCCGCTTTGATGAGTCGCTCTGCGCCATCAAAGGTGGAGATGTCATCCCCGTTGGCGATCGCCTTGCCGCCCATCGCTTCGATCTCAGCGACGACTTGGTTGGCGGGTGATGCATCACCGCCGCTGCCGTCGACTCCGGCACCGAGGTCGTTAACGACCACGTGGGCACCGTGGCGGGCAAGGCTGAGGGCGTGTTCGCGCCCGATTCCGCGTCCCGCTCCGGTGACGACTGCGACTCTTCCTTCACACAACTTGGCCATGGCTGTGACTCCTTTTCGACTCGTTCGTCGGATGTTTGACGCCGACGCAATCTAGCCTTTGCGCGCGTGGCGAGTCAGGTCGATGCAACAAATGTGCGACATGCCGACGTTCTCGTCATCGGCGCCGGACCGGCTGGCATCGCGGCCGCAATCACCGCGCATCGGGCGGGGCTCGGAGTCGTCGTTATCGACAAGGCCACGTTCCCTCGCGACAAGTGTTGCGGCGACGGCCTCACGACCGGTGCCTTGCGACTGCTCGACCGCCTCGGCTTGCCTCCATCGTCGGTGCCGAGCTGGACTCCGTGCCGCGATGTGACACTCCGTTCGCCATCGGGACGCACCGTCGAATTGCAATTGCCCGGTGACGGCCAGTTTGCTGCAATCGCGACTCGCGAAGACCTCGACAATGCGCTCGTGCGACATGCGCGGTCGCTCGGTATCGAGGTGAGGGAAGCAACGGAGTTTCGCAGTGCGACGGGTGCGACTGCTGTGACGGCCGCGTCGAGCGAAGGCTTGCGCATCGACACATCGAACGGTTCATTCGACGCTCGCACGGTAATTGCCGCCGACGGCATGTGGTCACCGGTGCGTAAAGCCGTCGCACCCGAAGATGGTGCTTACCTCGGCGAGTGGCATGCAGCGCGACAGTATGCGCACAACGTAACGGGCCCGGCTGCGCGACGACTGTTTGTGTGGTTCGAACCAGAACTACTGCCCGGATACGCGTGGTCGTTCCCCTTGCAGGGTGGTCGAGCAAACCTCGGCTACGGCATTCTGCGCGGCGGTTCGGTGCGCACCGCAGAGTCAAAGGCACTGTGGCAAGAGATCCTCGCGCGCGACCACGTGCGTGAAACACTCGGTGCCGATGCCGTCATCGAAGAGAAATTCATGGCCTGGCCAATCCCAGCCAAAGTAACCAAGAGCGCGCTCTCGCACGATCGCGTGCTCTTTGTCGGCGATGCCGCGCGCGCCACCGACGTGCTGACAGGCGAAGGCATCGGCCAAGCACTGCTCTCTGGCACGCTTGCTGGCGAAGCAGCAGCGACGAGTCGGCCGGCGCAGTCGTACGAGCGCTCGATGCGACGACACTTTTTTGCCGACCATCACATGTCGGCGATTCTCGGTCGCGTGCTCACCAACGAACGTCTGGCGCGCGGTGCAATGCGCATCATCGATGGCGGCGACTGGCGCAAGGAGAAGTTCGTGCGCTGGATGTTCGAAGACGAGGCTCGCGCCAGCGCGTTCACTCCACGTCGCTGGCACCGCGGTTATCTCTCGTCGCGCGGCGCGTACGCCAACTAATCTCGCCTCCATGCGCACGCGCCTCACCGAGATGCTCGGTATCGACCATCCGGTGATGCTGGCTGGCATGGGTGGTGTGTCGTATCACGAGCTCGTCGCGGCGGTGAGCGAAGCGGGTGGCATCGGCACGCTCGGTGCGTCCACCATGCGCGACCACGAACTGCCCGAAGAAATGCGACTCGTTCGCGAACGCACCAAGAAACCCTTCGGTGTCGACCTCCTCACTGCGCTCCCCAACCAAGTCGACTCGGGCATCAAAGCGGTCATCGACGGCGGTGCGTCGATCTTCGTCGCAGGGCTCGGCGTGCCGCGCGAGGTGATCGACCTCCTGCACAAAAACAACGTGCTCGTCGGCTCGATGTGTGGCAAGGTGAAGCACGCTGTTGCCGCCGTCGCAAGCGGCTGCGACTTCGTCGTCGCACAAGGCACTGAAGCGGGCGGGCACACCGGTCTCGTCGCCACGATGGCGCTCGTGCCGCAAGTGGTCGATGCAGTCGGCGAGAAAGTGCCGGTGGTTGCTGCTGGCGGCCTCTACGACGGTCGCGGCCTCGCCGCATCACTTGCGCTTGGCGCCGACGGCGTCTGGATCGGCACGCGCTTCATCGCCACTCCCGAAGCTCGCGCTGTCAACGGATACAAAGACACTCTGCTTTTGACTGGCGAAGATGGCACCACCATCTCGCGCGCCTACACCGGCAAGACCTGCCGCGTAGTCGCCAACGAGTGGACCCGCCACTACGACAAAAACCCTGGCGAACTCAAACCGTTTCCACAGCAAGCCATCGCGTCGATGCAGGCCGGGGTCAACCATCTTGGGTACCCGACGGGCACGGACACCGACGCAACTCGCGAGTTTTATCCAGCGGGCCAAGGCGTCGGAGCAATCAACGAGTTGGTGCCCGCGGGCGAACTCGTGCGGCGCATCGTGAGCGAAGCAGAAGCAGTGCTGGCGCGCGTCAGCAAGTTGTCCGGACGCTGACGCCAACCGTGCGCAAACCGAACGTGCTGCGGGACAACCGCGACCTGCGACTGCTCTTTGTCGCGCAGAACCTGAGTTACCTGGGCGACTGGTTCACATTCGTGGCGCTCGCCGGCCTGGTGCAAGATGTAACGGATTCTGCATTTTTGGTGTCGCTGCTGCTCGTCGCATTCTCGCTGCCGTCGTTTCTTGCTTCGCCGCTCGGCGGCCCGGTCGCCGATCGTTACGACCGCCGCCAGGTGCTGATCGTCGTATCAATGCTGCAAGCAATCTCGGCGTGTGGGCTGCTCTTCATCGGCACTACGCACATCTGGTTGGCGTTCGTCTCGCAAGGCTTGATCGCAGCGTTCGCTGCCTTCGTGCGGCCGGCCGTCGAGGCTGCGGTGCCCAACTTGGCGCGAGACCCCGACGAGTTGCGAAGAGCAAACGCCTTGTTTGGCTCAAGTTGGGGCGTGATGCTTGCCGTAGGTGCGGGTCTCGGTGGCATCTTCTCCGAGGCATTCGGTCGCCAAGCAGCATTCGTCGCTGACATCGCGACGTTCGTTGTTGCTGCCGGCCTCATCGCGATGGTGAAACGACCGATGCAAGAAGACCGCGGCACCCAGCGTGCTCCCGTTCGCCCGGTCGCCGACATGCGGGAGGCAATCGAGTTGGCCCGACGCGACTCCACGATCCTTGCTCTTTTGGCATCCAAGATGACGTTCGCCGTCGGCGCGGGAGTCGTGAGCCAACTGGCGGTGTATGCAGCCGACGCATTCTCGTCGGGCGATGCAGGCCGCGGGCTCTTGCTCGGTGCGCGGGGTGTTGGCTCTGGTCTCGGCCCGATCATCGGCGCACGATTCGCGAAAGGAGACTTGCGCCGCGTGCTGCTCGTGTGCGGAGTAGCGGGGCTCGTCTTTTCCGCCGGTTACTTGGCGGCTGCTGCGGCACCAGTGCTCATCATCGCCAGTGCATGCGTGATGTTCGCGCATCTTGGCGGTGGCGCTCAGTGGACGCTCTCCACCTACGGCTTGCAGGTGCGCGCACCTGACGACATGCGCGGCCGCGTGCTCGCAGGAGATTTTGCGCTCATCACGCTCTCGCTCGCCGTGAGCAGTGTGGCTGCAGGAATCGTCTCCGAACAGGTTGGGGCACGAGCAACGGTTGCCATCTTCGGCGCGATCGCAGCAGCATCATCGACCATCTATTTGCTCCTCACGCGCAATGTGCGCGCCAAGCTGCAGGCCTAGCCCGGCACTCTGCTCTTCGGCGCCGGCGTACTCACGCCGCGCCGCAGAACTCAGGCGTCTTCACGCCACTCCGCGGCGCAGAGCTCAGGCGTCGATGAGCGAGCGCAGCTTCGAGAGCGTCGCCGTCGCGTTTGCCCCGACGGGATTCACTGACAGCATCGTCACACCGGCTGAGCGGAACGCTTCGACGCGCTCCTTTACGTAACCAGCCGGCCCGACAAGGTTCGAGAGTTCCAGCATTTCGCGCGGCACCGCGCGTGCGGCTTCGTCTTTCTTGCCCGAGAGATAGAGGTCTTGGATCTCCGCGGCTTCTTTTTCGTATCCGTATTCGCGACAGATGTCGTTGTAGAAGTTCTTGCCGCGCGCGCCCATGCCGCCCACGTACAACGCAACATTGGGTCGCGCCATGTCGAGCACTTTGTCTTTGGCTTCACCGACGAGTGATTCGTCGATGGCCAGGAGACCGCCAGCCGAAATCTCAAGAGGCTTGAGGCCCGCCGCACGCTTGGCGCGACCCTTTGCGAGTGCTTTGCCCCACACCTTCTCGAACTTGTCGGGCACGAAGAACACTGGCAACCATCCGTCGGCAAGTTCGGCAGTGGCCTCGACACTCAAGCCCTTCAGCGACGCCCACCACACCGGAATGTCGGCGCGCACCGGGTGGTTGATCAACTTGAGCGGCTTACCGAGGCCCGTGCCTTCTCCTGCGGGCAATGGCACCTTCACTGTTTGACCGTCGTAGGCAAGTGCCTTCTCGCGCTTCCACACTTCGCGACACACCTCGATGTACTCCTTGATGCGCTGCATCGGCTTCTCGTACGGCATGCCGTGGAAACCTTCGATCACCTGCGGCCCTGACGCACCGAGCCCGAGTATGAACCGGCCGTTCGACACGAAGTCGCAACCCGCTGCAGTCATCGCGGTGAGCGACGCCGTGCGCGAATACACGTTGATGATGCCGGTGCCGATTTCCACCCGCTTGGTGACGGCGGCGAGATAGCCCACCTGCGAGATCGCGTCGAAGCTGTACGCCTCCGGAATCCAGACGACGTCCAGCCCGGCGTTCTCGAGTTCAACGACGCGCTTGGCCCCTTCGACGAAACCTCCGGCGTATCCCATCATCATGCTGATTTTCATAATGAGGAGAACCTAGTGCGCAGGGTGGCGCGACCGAATGCGCTCAGTTGACTTGGCGTGTGCGACCTTCCCAATACGGCGCGCGCAGATCTTTCTTCAAGATCTTGCCGCTCGGGTTGCGCGGCAATGCGTCAGCCCATGCGACTTTCTTGGGTGTCTTGAAACCTGCCAGCTGCGTGCGACCGTATGCGACGATGTCGTCTTCGGTGACCTCGACGCCGGGCTTGCGCACCACGATGGCAAGCGGCACTTCGCCCCAACGATCGTCGGGGATGCCGATGACCGCGACGTCTTGTACTGCCGGGTGCTTCATGAGCGCATTCTCGACCTCGGCCGGATAGACGTTCTCACCACCCGACACGATCATGTCTTTCACGCGGTCGTGGATGTAGACGTATCCCTCTTTGTCCTTGTAGCCGGCGTCGCCGGTGTAGAACCATCCATTGCGAATCGACTTGGCGGTCTCCTGCGGCATGTTCCAGTAGCCCTTCATCACTTGCTTTGAGCGAATGATGATCTCGCCGACCTCGCCGGCGGGCATCTCTTTGCCGTTCTCATTGACGATTTTCAGCTCGATGCCCATTGATGGCTTGCCACACGAACGCAGCAAGTGCTTCTTCGGGCCGTCGACGTCGTGGTCTTCGTGCATCAGCATGGTGACCACGCCGGTGGTCTCGGTGAGACCGTAGACCTGCACGA
>JBMTYA010000064.1:0-8572 GCA_049454015.1 Ilumatobacteraceae bacterium
AACGGGTAGTGCACCTGAGCGAACGGCATCGAACCGCTCTCGAACCAGCAGTCGAGCACCTCGGGCACTCGTCGCATCATCGACTTGCCGCTCGGGTCGTCGGGGTTCGGTCGCACGAGGTCGTCGACGAATGGGCGATGCAACTCTTTGACCGTCACTCCGAAGTCGCGCTCGATGTCGGCGATGCTCCCGTACACGTCGATGCGGGGGTACTCGGGGTTGTCGCTGCGCCACACCGGGATTGGCGAGCCCCAGAAGCGGTTGCGGCTGATGGTCCAGTCGCGAGCGTTCTCCAGCCATTTGCCGAACGAGCCGTCCTTGATGTGGTCTGGCACCCACGTGATCTGTTGGTTGAGCGCCACCATGCGCTCTTTGATCGCCGTCACGTTGACGAACCACGAGCTAACTGCGCGATAGATGAGCGGCGTTCCGGTGCGCCAGCAGTGCGGATACGAGTGGTCGTATGTTTCGTGCCGAAGCACGACTCCTTCTGACTTGAGCCGCTTGATGATGTTGGCGTTGGCCTCAAAGACGTGCTGACCAACGAAGTCGCTCACTTCGCTCGTGAATCGACCGCGCGAGTCGACCGGCACCACGAGCGAGATGCCGGCATCGGCGCATGCCCGCTGGTCGTCTTCACCGAAACCCGGCGCCATGTGCACCACACCTGTGCCGTCTTCGGTGGTGACGAAGTCGCCACCGAGCACACGGAACGCCCCGTCGCTCGCACGGTCAGCAAAATACGAAAAGAGCGGCGTGTACCGACGTCCGACAAGTTCGCTCCCCTGCACAGTGCCGACAAGTTGTGCACCTTCGAGTTCGCGCTCGTACGCCTCGCGGCGCGCGGCTGCCATCACATAGCGAACACCGTTGAGTTCGTACACGCCGTACTCCACGTCGGGCGCAACGGCGAGCGCGAGGTTGGACGGAAGTGTCCACGGCGTGGTCGTCCACGCAAGCAAGCGCTCGCCAGTCTCCAATAGAAAGCCGACGGTGAGCGCCGGGTCTTGCACCATCTTGTAGGTGTCGTCCATGCGCGTCTCGGAGTTTGATAGCGGCGTTTCGAGCGCCCATGAGTACGGCAACACACGGAAGCCCTCGTAGATGAGGCCTTTGTCCCACAGCGCCTTGAACGCCCACATGACGCTCTCCATGTACGGGAGATCGAGCGTCTTGTAGTCGTTGTCGAAGTCCACCCACCGTGCTTGTCGCGTGACGTACTTGCGCCATTCGCTTGTGTACTGCAACACCGAGGTGCGACAGTGGTCGTTGAACTTGTCGATACCGAAGTCGGTGATGGCCTGGCGGCCGGAGATGCCGAGTTGTCGCTCTGCTTCGGCCTCGGCGGGCAGACCGTGGCAGTCCCACCCGAAACGGCGCTCGACGCGCTTGCCGCTCATCGTGCGGTAGCGCGGTACTGCGTCTTTGACGAAGCCCGTCAGAAGATGGCCGTAGTGCGGAAGACCATTGGCAAATGGCGGACCGTCGTAGAAGACGAATTCGCTGTCGGCGCCGCTCGTGCGAGGCTTGTCGCCACCCTCGCCAGATTCGACCTTGCCAGTTTGACCGCCGCCTTGTCGGGGGTGCTGGTCGACGGAGGCCTCGAACGTGCGGTCGCTCGCCCAGTATGCAAGAACCTGCTGCTCGACGTGGGGCAGGTTCGGCTGGGCAGCGACGTCTGGGTACGTGCGCGACATCAGAGCGTGCGGCTCAGAGGCCGAGACCTGCGAGGAAGCTCTGCACGAACCCGAGCGCCACCACCACGATGATGGGCGAGATGTCAATCGGTCCGATGCTCGGGATGATTCGTCGTGCTGGTCCGAGCACAGGCTCGGTCACCTGGAAGAGCAGGCGAGTCACTTGACCGAGCGGACCACTCGGATTGATCGGAAACCAACTCAAAATGATGCGCACGAAAATGACGAACGTGTACAGACCGATCAGACCAGAAATCATGGTTGCACCTCTCTTCTATTCAACATGGCGACTCGGTGATGGTGTCGCCGGTTAGTCGCGTGGAATTCGCACACCGTTGGGGGTGAGGCGAAACACGCCGCGCGAGATGCGCTCGAGCGAACCGTTGAGTGCAAACGTGAGACCGGATGCGAAGTCGATGATGCGACGGCCCTCATCGGGGTCGGTGGCGATCATGTTCATGATGACGGGCTGTCCACTCTTGAAGCGTTCGCCGATTTCTTTGCAGTGTCCGAAGTTGGTCGGCTTCAACGTGACTGGTTCGACGCTCGCTGTCTCAAGCGGTTTTACCGTCTTGGCTGGCGGCTGACCGACAGGGCCGCGCACGGTGACACCTGAGTCGTCGCGCGCGCGACCACGGCGTGTTGGAGCGGACTCTTCTTCGACCGCCTCTTCTTCGTACTCGTCGTCATAGTCGTCGTAGTCGTCTTCGAGATCTTGAGCAGGCCTGCCGCGCGCTGGGCGACGTGCGCGCACCGACTGGTCGCTGTCGTCGTACACCTCGTCGGCTCCGAGACCCAGGTAGTCCATAGCGCGACGGAACATAGACATATCGCCCAGAGTACCTGAGCGAATCACAAGGTTGACGGACGCTCACCAAAGAGCGCCGTGCCGACTCGCACCAGCGTGGTGCCCTCTTCGAGTGCGATGTCGAGGTCTCCCGACATGCCCATCGAGCAACCCGAGAGACCGAGTCGATCAGCCAACGTCCGCACCAATGCAAAGGCACGGCGGGTGCCGGTCGGGTCACCATTCGTTGGCCCGACGGTCATGAGACCGAGCACCTCAAGGCCGCGCGAGCGGGCTCGCTCGACCAGCCCCTCTGCGTCGTTTATCGAGCAGCCACCCTTATCCGGCTCGTCGGTCGCATTGACCTGCACGAAGATGCGTGCCCCACCTGCCCGCTTGGCCAGTTCGTCAACGACGGAGTCTCGGTCGACACTCTGCCAGACGTCGACGATTCCAACCAGCGAGCGAATCTTGTTCGACTGCAGTCGTCCGATGAAATGCACCGGCGGATGCGCGTCACCTGTCGCTCCAATTTTGGCGACGGCTTCTTGCGCGTAGTTCTCCCCCACGGCATCGCAGCCCAATCGGTGCGCGAGCGTGACCGCGTCCGCGCCGAACCCCTTGGTAACCGCACAAAGTGTCACCGGGCCGCGTCGGGCGCCCTGCACGAGTTGCTCACGCAGTTGCGCAAGACGGCGTGCGACCGCCGCTTCGTCGATCGTGCCGACGATGTCGCCCAACGCGCTGCGGACTACTTGAGGAAGTCTGGGACGTCGAGGTCGTCGTCGCCCTCAGACGAACCAAAAATCTCGCGCAGACGCGAACTGCCTTTGCCTGCGTCGGGTCGCGGCTCGCCGCGTGATGCTGTGCCGTCGCCGCGAGTGGCGACTCGTCCGGCTCCCGCATCCCAGCGCTCGAAACCCGAAGCAATGACCGTGACTCGAACTTCGTCGCCGAGATCGTCGTCGATGACCGTTCCGAGGATGATGTTTGCGTCTTGGTGCGCAACTCGCGCGACGGTTTCGGCAGCCTCGTTGAGCTCAAAGAGGCTCATGTCGCTTGGTCCGGCGACGTTGAGCAAGATGCCGCGTGCACCCTCGATTGCCGACTCGAGCATCGGCGAGGTAATTGCAGCGAGTGCGGCGTTGGATGCACGCTTGTCACCGCTGGCGACGCCGATACCCATCAGCGAAGAACCGGCATTGGCAAGGATGGTCTTCACGTCGGCGAAGTCGGTGTTGATGAGACCCGGCGTGGTGATGATGCCTGTGATACCCGAAACACCCTGCATGAGCACTTCGTCGGCTTTCTTGAATGCGTCGAGCAACGTGGTCTTGTCGGTTGCGATGGAGAGCAACTTTTCGTTCGGGATGACGATGAGCGTGTCGACTTTTTCTTTGAGCTTGGCGATGCCTTGATCGGCTTGCACCGAGCGACGACGACCTTCGAACGAGAACGGCCGAGTCACGATGCCGATGGTGAGAGCGCCCTCGCTCTTCGCGATCTCCGCCACGACAGGTGCTGCACCGGTGCCGGTGCCGCCGCCTTCACCGGCGGTGACGAACACCATGTCGGCGCCCGCGAGGTGCTCCTGAATTTCGTCGCGGTGCGCTTCGGCAGCCTGGCGACCCACCTCGGGGTCGCTGCCAGCGCCGAGACCACGCGTAAGTTCGCGACCGATGTCAATCTTGAAGCTCGCATCGCTCATGATCAACGCCTGCGCGTCGGTGTTGATGGCGACGAAGTCAACGCCTCGCAACCCTGCGTCAATCATTCGATTGACGGCGTTCACTCCACCACCGCCGATTCCGACCACTTTGATGACGGCGATAGGCGTGTTCTGCGAGTTGCTAGGCATGTTGTGTCTTACCCCCAAGTTGAGATTTATCCTCAACCTCTACTGGAGGAACACTAGCCGTTGTTGATAATCGGCTGTCCACTCGATACGTCAATTCCCGCAATGAACTCAGGGTCCTGACGGGCGAGCACCGTGGCGACGATGGTCAGTTTGTTGCGGATGTCCTGAGGAGCACCGAGGTTCACGACGGTGCCAGTCTTCAACACGAAGCCAAGCGTGTCAGGGCCATTCACCACCACATGCTTCAGGCGCTTGCGAATGTCTTCTGGGAACGAGATGGCGAGCTGGGCTGCCGCTTGGTACACGGGTGTCGGCACCGTGCCCGCGGGAAGATTGGGACCTACTCCTTCAATCTTCAAGAATTGCGTCGGCTGACCGTCGAGCACGTCGAGCACACGACCGTCAGCATCGAGCACACGCGCGCGGTTGTCGACACCAACGAACCATGCCACCGGTGTGCGCTCATCAATCTCAATCACCACGCGATCTGGCAGATACCAACTCAACCTCGCCCGCTGCACCCACGGGTCGCCTTCGAGGCGACGCTGCGCACCGTCGAGATCGGCGGTGAACACGCTCGCCCCGCGCAGAGAATCCCCCACGCTCTCCAGCAGCAACGGGTCGGTGTAGGTCGCCCCGGAGACTTCAATGTCGCGTACCGCAAAAATCGGCGATGCGAGCACCACCAAGACGAGCGAGACGATGCCGATCAGAGCAGCGAACGCAACGAGCGGTGAGACACGCGGACGTGCCAGTCGCTTCCACCAGGCTTGTCGGCCGATGCGCCGGTCAATGATCACGTCGGCGAGGCCGCCCGCCCCTGGCACTCCAGTGCTCGCATCAGCGAACGGGCTCGTCGGATCCAACGTGATTGCGGCACTGCCCTCGGGCCGCTCGTGCGGCAACAGGTGCTCGGCGTCGTCGATCACGATCGGTGACGGCGTGACGTCACTGCCAGCTTCGGCGCGCATGGTGGATGCAGTGGAGATGTCGACAACGTCGGCCACTGGGGTGTCGCCGCTCACTGAAAGAGCCGACGAAGTATCGCCAGACCGTTTCTCCCCTGAGGGTGTCTCCCCTGACGGAGCTTCGCCGCCGCCCGAATCGTTGTCGGGGCGCGCGAGTGCTCCGGTGTCGGCGAACAACTCTCGCAATTCGCTCACTGCGTCATCCGGCAGCGGTGGCGCAATCGTCGCGGTGCCGAGCGTGTCGTCGGTGACGAGCGGGCCGAACACTTTGTCGAGCGCGGTCAGCGCACGTGTCGTGCCGACGGTTGCTTCGAATGAACCGGTCGTTTGGGCGCCGGCGTCGGCGGCAGTCTCTTCGTCGAACCCGACGAGTCGAACTTCGCTGCGCAAGTCGATGCCCAATTCGTTGAACACCCGCTCGCGCACGTCGGCCATCAAGTCGGCAACATCGGCCGCACTTCCGCCTTCATCGCACTGAATGAAGTTCGCGTGCTTGGCGGACACCTCCGCTGTGCCGATGCGCAAACCTCGCAGACCGAGGCGGTCAATGATTGCTCCGGCTGACCCGCCGCCTGGTTGCGGGTTCACGAAGACCGAACCAGCGTTCTGACCGCCAGGTTGGTGCTCGCGGCGCCAGTGCACGATCTCCGACATTTCCTGCTCGCTGGCTGCTTGATCACCCCATGAGAGCGCGAACGTCGCCGACAACACGATGTGATACGGCTGCAGGTCGCTGCCGCGGAACCGCAAACCAAGATCGGCGGCTCTGACATTGGCGACGATGCCCTTGCCGAGATGGAACACTTTCGCCGACTCAATGCTTGATGCGATGTCGCTTCCGTGTCCGCCTGCATTCATGCGCACGGCCCCGCCCACCGAGCCGGGCACGCCGACACCCCACTCGAAACCGGTCAGAGCGTGTGTCGCACACTGCCGCGCGAGCACCGGCAGCGGCACGGCCCCACCCGCCACGACGCGCGGCGGCGCCGGACGCTTGGGCCAAGCAATTTCTTGGGCGAACTCGCCGAGCACGACAACGAGACCATCGAACCCTTCGTCGGCGACGAGCAGGTTGCTCCCGCGCCCGATGACGAGCACCGGAACTTTTTGCTCGCGCAAGGCATTGCTGACGGCGTGCAAGTCGTCGATGGAATGCGCGGTGACGAGGATGCTCGCCGGACCACCGACTTTGTACGTGGTGTACGGCGCGAGGTCGACGTCGCGACGGGCGCGAGGCCCGAGCAAGATGCCGAGACGGTCGATTGCACGCGTGCGGCGCGCGTAGTCGTCGGTGTCGTCAGTCGCCACGTGACAATTCTCGCCGACGGGCCACCACTTCATCGGGGAATGTCTCGATGTCACCGCAGCCCATCGAAATGCACAAGTCGCCATCACCGCACTCGCGGGCGACAAAATCAACGAGCTCGTTGCGGTGTTCGCGCCACTCCACTCGAGCCCGCGGGTGTGCGGCTCGAATTGCGTCAACGACGAGCCTGCCAGTGACGCCTTCGATGCGATCGGTTCCAGATGCATAGATATCGGTGACTACGACGACATCGGCATCGACGAAGGCATCTCGATAGGCGTCCGACATCACCGCCATGCGGTTAAACCGATTCGGCTGGAAGACCGCGATGACGCGCTTCCAATGTTCGTCGCCAGCTCGAACGCCGCGCAGTACAGCGGCAATCTCTGCCGGTAGATGCGCATAGTCGTCAACGAACGTGGCTCCGCCATCGCGAGCCCGCACTTCAAAGCGTCGGTTCACCCCGGTGAAGTTGCGAACCGCACCCGCGGCAGTGCTTCCGTCGACACCGAGTTGCACCGCCATCGCATATGCAGCCAAGAAGTTGCGCACATTGTGTTCGCCGCGCAATGGCAATTCAACTTCGTGACGCTGGTCGGCGTACACCACCGCGAATCGAGCATCGCCGTCGACAAAACGCAGGTCGCGCGCGGTGACATCCCCAGCTGAGAGACCGTAAGTGATCGCCCCGTGCTTTTGCGCCAGACGGGCGGTGGTTGGGTCGTCGGCACACAACACTTTGACTCCTGACACTTCGCCGAGGTACGCGTCGAATGACTCGACGATGCCCTCGAAGGAACCATGTTCATCGAGATGGTCCACGTCAACATTGGTAAGGATCGTTGCCTGAGGTCTGATCGCGCGGTGACTGGAGTCGCTCTCATCCGCCTCGATGATGAAGAGATCCTTCCCCCAGTGGGCACTGCGCGGCAACTGGGAGACTTCTGCACCGATGAGGTAGCCGGGATCTCGATTCGCGGCGCGCAACATGAGGGTGAGCAGCGTGGTGGTCGTCGTCTTACCGTGCGTGCCGGCCACGGCGACGGTCGTTGCTTGCGGCGAGATCCAGCCGAGCATCTCGGCTCGCGTCATGACCTTCGTGCCGGCGTTGCGGGCCGCCGCGAGCTCCACGTTGGTGCTACGCACCGCGGCCGAATAGGTGACCATGTCGCAATCTTCGACCACCTTGGGGTCGTGCGGCACATTGACACGCACCCCGAGCGAGCGCAGTCGCTCGAGTAGGTCTGACTCGCGCACGTCGCTGCCTGAAACTTCGTGACCCATCTCGCGCAAGATGATTGCAATCGCACTGGTGCCGGGGCCACCGACACCCACCACGTGGATGCGAAGAGTCGTCATGTCAACGAGCGGCTGCCTCGATGATCGAGCCGATCGCCGACGAACGGTTGAGTGCGCCGAGGGCGTACGACTTGGCGACGAGCCGCTCGCGCAGGATTGCATCGTCGACCACGCGCGACAGCTCCGCCGCAAAACGATCTGCGACGTCGCGTTCCTCCACCACGATGGCAGCACCCGAATCTGCGAGCAATGACGCATTAAGTCGCTGATGGTCGTCGGCAGCGTCTGCCCACGGCACCACTACCGCAGCGCTGCCCACCGTGATGAGTTCGGCGATGGTGCTCGCACCCGCACGGCACACCACCACATCGGCGAGCAACCAGACGTCGGCCATGTTCTGGTGGCTCGCGCGTCGCACGTACTGGATGCCGTCACGAATGCCCAGCGACGCGTCGTCGATGTACCGCTCACCCACAAAATGCAGCACTGCCACGTCGTTGCGCGCACCATTGGCTGCCACCCACTTCTCGACTGCGTCGTTGATGGTGCGCGAACCGAGTGAGCCGCCCATCGCCACGATCACGCGACGTGACGGATCAATGCCGAACACCTCGGCTGCTTTTCGACGCGCGGTGTCGTCGCCTGCGGTGTTGCGCA
>JBMTYA010000065.1:0-8445 GCA_049454015.1 Ilumatobacteraceae bacterium
CTGCAAACTGACATCGCGCAGGCTCGCGCGGCACTGCGCTAACGCATCCGCCGATAGTTGTTTCGCTAGCGCGTCGCGTACAGCGTGGTGCGCTGACGAAGCGGTCGCCCAAGTGGCTCAACGAGCGACGCAAAACTCTCGGGCGTCATTCCTTGGCCGTGGCTTGCGCCGGCAGCCCTTGAGATGTTCTCATTCATCAGGGTGCCGCCCACGTCGTTGCAGCCAGCTTGCAGTAGTTGTCGTGTGCCATCCACACCGATCTTCACCCACGACGCCTGAATATTGTCGATCGCGCCTCGGTAGGCGAGTCGTGCGATGGCATGCACGAGCAGTGTTTCACGGAACGTCGGCCCGCGCCGTGACTTGCGCTGCAGGTAGATGGGTGAAGCCATATGTACGAACGGCAGGCCGACGAACTCGGTGAACCCACCCGTCTCGTGCTGCAAGGCCCTCGTGCGCACGAGGTGCCGCGCCCATGCGACGGGCGACTCGATGGAGCCGAACATCATCGTCACGTTGCTGCGCAAGCCCACGCTGTGGGCTGCGCGGTGTGCCTCGAGCCATTCTTCGGTGTTCACTTTGTCGCTGCAGAGCACTGCGCGAACCTCGTCATCAAGAATCTCTGCCGCTGTGCCCGGTAGTGACGAGAGACCAGCTTCTTTCAGTCGTGCGAGGTAGGAAGGCAGTGGTTCGCCGAGGCGTCTGGCACCTTCGGTGACTTCGAGCGCGGTGAAGCCATGCACGTGCATGTCGGGCACTGCTTGCTTCACTGCACGCGTGACGTCGATGTAGTAGTCGCCGTCGAAGTCAGGGTGAATGCCTCCTTGTAAGGTCACTTCGGTTGCCCCGAGTTCCCACGCTTCGCGTACTCGCTGCGCGATGTCGTCGAGCGTCAAGAGATACGGCGTGCCGCGCAGGTTGAGGCTGAGCGGACCCTTTGAAAACCCGCAGAACTTGCACTTGAACGTGCACACGTTGGTGTAGTTGATGTTGCGGTTGTGCACCCACGTGACGTCGTCGCCCACTGTGGCACGTCGCAGCTCGTCAGCTGCGCGCGCCACCGCTGCGACTTCGGGTCCGCGGGCCTTGAAGAGCGCGACGATCTCGTGTTCGCCGAGTTCATGACCGAGTTCGACACCGCGTAGCACTTCGCCGACTGGGCCGTGCAGTTTGCGCGAGCGTTCGACGACGGATTGGCGAACCGTACGTTTGTCGTCGTGCTGCGAGGCGCTGAGCAACTGCGGCGGCGGGTTGTTGGCGCCGGAGTACCACTGTGTGGAGCGGTGACCGACGAGCACCACCTCCGCTCCGTCGTGCACGACGTCGGCGGCAGTCACGCGCTCGGGCCAGATTGCGCCCGGGTCGTCGCGACCGAAACCTTCGGCGTCGCTTCGGTCGAGCACGCGGAAGCGCAGACCGGCATCTATCCATCGCGGCGTTTCGCTGAGGCCAATGTCGTCGATGAATTCTGGATACACCGTGAGGCGCGGGGCGAGCGCTCGCCCTGCCTGCTCGGTGACGGTGCGCAGTTTGTCGAGGTCGGGCCACGGTCGTTCGGGGTTGACGTGGTCCGCGGTAATCGGTGAGACGCCGCCCCAGTCGTCGATACCTGCGGTAAGCAGAACGCCGAAGTCGTCACTCAAGTTCGGCGGCGCCTGCAAGTGGATCTCGGGCGGCAGAATCAATCGCGCGACCGCGATCGACCACAAGTACTCGTCGCCGTCGCACGCCGGGTCGTGCTGCATGCCGGTTCGTGGCTTGGGCAGGAAGTTCTGCACGATTACTTCTTGCACGTGTCTGTGTCGCGCGTGGGAGGCCGCGATTGCCTCCAGAGCGGCGATGCGGTCTTCGCGGTTCTCGCCGATGCCCACCAAGATGCCAGTCGTGAACGGAATCTGCAGCTCTCCGGCGAACTCGAGTGTGTCGAGTCGACGTTGGGGCACTTTGTCTGGTGCGCCGCGATGACATTCAAGGTCGTCGCGCAACGTCTCGATCATCATTCCTTGCGACGGGGAGACCCTTCGTAGCAACGCCAACTCATCTTTATAAAGAGCACCCGCGTTGGCGTGGGGCAGTAGCCCTGTCTCGTCAAGCACCAACTTCGCCATGTCGTGCAGGTAGTGCACCGTCGAGTCATAGCCGTTGTCGCGCAACCATGCGGCTGCTATCTCGTAACGCAATTCGGGTCGCTCACCGAGCGTGAAGAGCGCCTCATGACAACCGGCTGCGGCACCGCGCTTGGCGATGGTCAACACTTGTTCGGGTGAGAGATAGGGGTGCTCGAGCCGCGCTGGTGGCTGGGCGAACGTGCAGTAACCGCACTTATCGCGGCACAACATGGTGAGTGGGATAAACACCTTCGGCGAATAGGTGACACGAGCGCCGTATTGCAGGTCGCGCACCTTGCGGGCGTCGCGAAGCAACTCGTCGAGTGAGGCTTCTAAGAGATGTCGATGTTCCACGCGAGTCCCTCGGACGGCGAGCTTGTCGCCGTCCCCACGTCGTAGTGATGTTGTGTCAGGACTCGATCGGGCGGGCCGCAATTGTTAGAGGTGCGACTCGCTCGTATTCACCGAGCGACTCCACCATAGCAATCGTCGCCCAGGGGCTGTCACTGCCGGCGCTGATGCAGGCACTGCCGAACGGCGTATTTCAGGCGTCACCGAGCGCGCGAAAGAGTGCCCGCACGTTCTGCCCAGTCATCGGCACACGATTACCCGTGCGCGAGATGAACCCGAGTTGCACACCAGTAGCCGGGTCGAGCACCGTGAACACTTGCTCATGTCCGTGTTGGTCAACGACCACGTCGGTGAGCAGAGGAATGTCGGCGGAGCGAAGTAGTTCTTGCACATATCCCGCGTTGAGCACTTCGATGGCGATGTGCTGCACACCCGAGCCGTGCTCGGCAAGGTGCGCATCCACCGCCTTGTCGCCCGGGCCGACGAGCACCACGGTGACACCACCGCCTTCTGCCACCTTGATAGCGGAGTCATCGGTGTCGTTGACCGAGAATCCGATGGCAGCAAGAAACTTCGTCGCAGCAGCAATGTTCGCAACTGCCACCACCACGTGGTCGATTCGGCATGCAACCGCATCTAGTGCTGACGCCAGCACATCGGCAACTTTTGACGGTTTTTCGAACGGTTTCACGTGTGCCACTTCGATGCGATGCGTCTCTGAGAGGAGAATGCGGAACAACTGTTCGACGAAGTCTGGGTCGACATCGTTGTCGATTGCCCACTGCCGACGCGTAGTGAGCACTTCGCGCACACGTTGGGGCTGAATCACCGCAGTGTGCGTCTGCGACTTGAGGTCGGCAACTTCTCGGCACACTTCCATGCGCTGGGCAAGCAACTCGACGATCGCCGAGTCGATGTCGTCGATTTGTTTGCGGAGGTCGTCAAGGCTGCTCACTGACGCCACCTTGCGAACCAGCCAAGTTTTCCGCGGCCTGCACGTCGTCCGCTTGCGCTGCCGGCCACCAAGCGTTCGACGTGCTTGGCGAGTACGTCCATCTCTATGTTCACTTTGTCGCCAGGCTTGCGCGCACCAAGAGTTGTCACTGCAGCGGTGTGTGGAATTACCGCAACTCGGAACGTATCGCTCGTCAAGTCGAATGCAGTCAGGCTGACTCCGTCAACGGTGATCGAGCCCTTTTCAACGAGCAGTCGCATCGCTTCACGTGGGATGCGCACACAGAAGTTCGGCGCCGGTGACACGACCTCGCCAACGAAGTCCACATGACCGAGCACGACGTGGCCACCGAATCGCCCATCTGCGGCCATTGGTCGCTCAAGGTTGACGCCGTCGCCCACTCGCAGAGCGCCGAGGTTGGTTCGCGAATACGTCTCTTCGCTCACATCGGCTTCCCACCAGTCGTCGCCGCGGGTCACCACCGTGAGACAACAGCCGTTGACTGCAATTGACGAGCCGATACCGCTGTCTTTCAGCACGTCGCGCGCCGCGATGCGTAAACGCGAACCGTTTCGCGACAGCACCGAACCGAGCTCTTCGACGATGCCCGTGAACACGCGTTCAACGCTAACTGCGGCTCTTCTAGTCGAGCACCCGCAGCCTCACCAGTTCGCCGGACACCTCCATCACCTGCACCTTTGCTGCGGCTGCACCCCAGCATCCGGCAACAAATACATCTCCTGCCTGTGGAGATATACCCTGACGAAAGTCGCTCTGAATTGCGACTAGTTGGTGGTCTATCTCGCCGTTGAAATCAACGAGTACGTCAATATGCGGATGAGATGAGAGGAAGTCGTGCTCAGTGGTCGGCATAGGGATTCTCCATGGTTTGAGCGAGCGTGGCAAGAAGTCTGTCGATTGTCAAGTCATCGGCGTTCATGATCTCGACAGAGAAGTGAGGGCGTTGAAACGTCGGAAGAAGAGAGAAACCCTGAGATCGCAGATCAAACACATCGCAATAGTCGACCACCGTGAATCTTGCGAGCGGCAGGCGTTTAAGAGCCCAGCTCAGATGTGCAGGATCGGTAACAATCACCGATACGACAAGAAGCCCGAACTGTTTCCTCGCACGATGCAACGCGGCGCGGGTTTCCAGCAGGTGTCGTGGCCCGCCGCGGAGGACGAGCCAGTGGTCGGGTGGTGGTGGTTCGGCTCGAATGGGAAGTTGTCGTGGCGGCCCCACGCCAGGTTGTGTGCACTGCAGTGATGAGACGGAGGTCTGTACGTATGAGACGGAGGAACGAGGCAAACAGGGTGCGGGTGGAAACGGTGCGAATGCGGCGTAGCATGACGGAGTCCGTTCAGGCTTTGGCGTGAACGAGATGTTCCGGGATGGTCCCGGGACGACCCGCGAGCAGCCGGTTCATCCGAACTCTGGCCAAGCGCGAGGCAGAAAGAGGCAACGTACGAACATGGCGACTCCCACAAAATTGGGGACCAAAGACGTCATTGCGAAGCACGGTCAGCATGCAACTGACTCGGGTTCGCCAGAAGTGCAAATCGCACTGCTGACGGACCGAATCAACAGCCTGACGGATCACCTGAAGACACACACCAAGGACCACCACAGTCGTCGTGGTCTCATGTTGTTGGTCGGACGACGCCGTCGAATGCTCGACTACATCCGCAAGCGTGACATCGAGAAGTATCGCAAACTCCTCGACGAACTCGAACTTCGTCGTTAAGCCGGCGGCCATCGAAGGGGCTCCATAGGGGAGCCACCGGTCGCAAGAGCTAACACCACATAGGAGAAATAATCATGGCTGAAGCCATTTCCGTGTCGGGTCCGATCAGCGGCTCCGACAAAACCCTCCGGTTCGAAACCGGAAAACTTGCCCCGCAGTCGCAGGGAGCCGTCGTCGCCAGCATTGGCAAGACGACGGTGCTCGTCACCGCTAACGCCGCCAAGGGCGTGCGCGATGGCATCGACTTCTTCCCACTCACGGTGGATGTTGAAGAGCGCGCATATGCGGCCGGCAAGATTCCGGGCTCGTTCTTCCGTCGCGAAGGACGCCCGAGTCAGCAGGCGATCCTCACTTGCCGTCTAATCGACCGCCCGCTTCGTCCGGCGTTCCCCGACGGCTACCGCAACGAGACACAAATCGTCGTCACGGTGCTGGGTGCCGACCAGGTCAACCCGCACGACGTGCTTGCAATCAACGCCTCGTCGGCTGCGCTGATGATCAGCGGCATTCCGTTCGATGGTCCGATCGGTGCAGTGCGCGTCGCGTACTCACAAGAAGGCACATGGGTTCCGAACCCGACGTTCGAAGAGGGCGATGCTGGCACGTTCGAGCTCGTCGTCGCCGGACGCGAACTCGACAACGGTGACGTTGCAATCATGATGGTCGAAGCAGGCGGCACCGAGAAGTCGTTCGAGTTCTACGCCAACGGTGCGCCGAAGGTGAGCGAAGCGGTCATCGCCGCTGGTCTCGAAGCCTCAAAGCAGTGGATCAAAGAGTCGATCAAACTGCAGCGTCAACTCACCGCGAGCGTGATTGCGGCCAAGGGTCGCATCGAGCCGCTCAGCTACACGCCGGTGCTCGACTACAGCGACGAGGTGTATGCAGCAGTCGAGCGTGTTGCAACTGCCAAGTTGCAGCCCGCGATTCGCATCTCGCTGAAGAAAGACCGCAACGCCGCCATTGACGAAGCAACTGCCGCAACGGTGGCAGAGCTCGCAGGTAGCGCCGCTGCGCCGGGCCAGTTCGCTGGTCAAGAGAAACAGATCAAAGAAGCCGTGCGTTCGCTCACCAAGCAGTTGGTGCGCCAGCGTGTAATCAGCGAGAACGTGCGCATCGACGGCCGTGGGCCGCGCGATCTTCGCCCAATCTCGGCTGAGGTCGGTTTGCTCAACACCGCACACGGAACCGGATTGTTCCAGCGCGGCGAAACGCAAGTGATGAACGTCGTCACGCTGGCCATGCCGCGCATGAACCAGATGATCGACTCAATCACGCCAACCACCGAGAAGCGATACATGCACGACTACAACATGCCGCCGTGGGCAAACGGCGAGACGGGTCGTGTCGGTTCACCGAAGCGCCGCGAAATCGGCCACGGTGCGCTCGCTGAGCGTGCGGTGTTCCCGGTGGTGCCGAACCAGGAGCAGTTCGCTTACACGCTGCGCCTCGTATCGGAAGTGATGTCATCGAACGGTTCCACCTCGATGGCGTCGGTGTGTGCATCCAGCCTCGCGCTGATGGACGCTGGCGTGCCGATCGTGGCACCGGTCGCGGGTATCGCGATGGGCCTCATCTTCGAAGACGGCAAGTACACCGCGCTCACCGACATCCTCGGTGCGGAAGACGCTTTCGGCGACATGGACTTCAAGGTCGCTGGCACGTCAGATGCGGTCACTGCCTTGCAGCTCGACACCAAGATTGACGGAATCCCAAGCGACGTGCTCGCCGCCGCCTTGCAACAGGCGAAGGAAGCACGACTCAAGATCCTCGACGTGATGACGGCCTCGATTGCCGCACCGCGCTCGACGGTGGCGGAGAGCGCACCGAAGATCGTGTCGTTCACCATCCCACTCGACAAGGTGGGTGAGGTCATCGGCCCGAAGGGCAAGGTCATCAACACCATCCAGCAGGAGACCGGTGCAGACATCGCTGTCGACGACGACGGCGCAGTGGGCATCGTGACCATCGGCTCGCCCGATGCCGCGAAGGTGGAAGATGCGAAGACTCGCATTCTCAACATCGTCGACCCGCCGACGGCGGAACTCGGCGCCACCTACACCGGCCGCGTGGTCAACATCGCGCAATTCGGTGCGTTCGTCAACATCCTCCCGGGTCGCGACGGCCTCGTGCACATCTCCAAGTTGGGCAACGGCCAGCGCGTCGCGCGGGTCGAAGACGTGCTCAACCTCGGTGACGAAGTCACCGTGCGAGTCGACGACATCGATGACCGCGGCAAGGTGAGCCTCTCGCTCATCGGCCCCGACGGTCAACCGATGGCCGGCAGCGGTGGTGGCGGCGGCGAGCGTCGCGAACGCGGCGACCGTGACCGTGATCGTGGAGACCGTGGCGGTCGTGACCGTCGTGACGACCGCGGTGGACGTGGCGGACGTGATCGCGACCGTGGTGGTCGCGGTGGACGTGACCGTCGTGATGATCGTCGTGACGACCGCGGCGGTCGTGACCGTGATCGTCGTGATGACCGCGGTGGCCGTGACCGTGATCGCAACGACCGCAACGATCGCAGTGACCGCGGCGGAAACTCTGACGCAGTCTCGGTCAGTTTTGAAGACGAATTCAACAACGACTTCAACGGCTGAGTTGGTGACGGAGCTCGCGTGATTCGCGTCGGCGTCGTCGGTGCAGCGGGGCGCATGGGCGCCAACGTGTGCGCCGCAGTCGCAGCCGACCCGGCACTCGAACTTGTCGCCGCAGTCGATACGAATTCCGGTGGCAGCACCACCCAAGGCCTAAGAATCGAACGCGAGCTGAAGGCATTGGCCGACGCGAAGGTCGACGTAGCAGTCGACTTCACCGTCGCCGATGCGGCACGCGTGACGTTGCCTTGGTTGGCGTTGCACGGGGTTCACGCCGTGGTCGGCACCACAGGTTTTACTGACGCCGACCTCGCAGCGTTCAGGCAGGAGTTCACTCGCAGCAACTGCCTGATCGCACCCAACTTTGCAATCGGTGCCGTGTTGATGATGCGCTTCGCAGAGATCGCTGCGCCATTCTTCGACACTGCCGAGATCATCGAGATTCATCACGATGGCAAGGCCGACTCGCCGTCAGGCACGGCCGTGTCGACTGCCAAGCGCATGGCGGCGGCAAGCAGCGAGTGGGCGAAAGACCCCACTACGCACGAGGCCATTCCCGGAGCTCGCGGAGCCAAGGGCCCAGCCGACATCCGCATACACGCCGTGCGTATGCGTGGCGCTGTCGCGAACCAAGAAGTCGTGCTTGGCACCCAGGGTCAGACACTCACTATTCGCCACGACACGATTGATCG
>JBMTYA010000066.1:0-8205 GCA_049454015.1 Ilumatobacteraceae bacterium
GAAAACGGTGTGCCACGACGCTCTGGTCGCTTCGAGCGACGCAGGAGTGCCACGACGGTTTACCGCATCGCGGTTTACTTCGAGGGCTTGCCGCCGGCAGCAGGCTTGCCGCCCGCAGCCTTCGCAGCGTCGCCCTCGGCTGGTGCAGCGCCCTCGGCAGGTGCACCTTCCGCGGCGGCTCCTTCGGCAGCAGCTTCGCCTTCGGCGGGTGCGGCGGCCGGGGCCACTTCTTCGATCTTGGTGGTGACGACGGTGACGACCACGAACTCCGGGTCGCCGACGACGGTGACGCCAGTCGGCATCGGTAGATCGCCAAGTCGTACGACGCTGTCCATCGTCATGTTCGTGACATCGACGACGATTTCGTTCGGAATATTTGCAGCCGTGGCACGCACGTCGATGGAGTTGACGACCGGGTCGACGAGACCACCCTCGGCGAGAACTGCCTTCGCGGTTCCCTTGAGGTGGAGAGGCACGTGCACGGTGATGGTCTCCGTCATGCTGATTTGACGGAAGTCGACGTGGCGCACGTTGCGCTTCACCGGGTCGCGCTGCACTTCTTTGATGATGGCTGGGTACTTGTCGCTGCCGACTTCGAGTTCGAGCACGGTGTTGAGACCGGCCGGGCCCGAGAGTGCGACGCGGAGGTCTTTGCGATCGACGGTGACGGCAATCGGCGTCATGCCGCGACCGTAAACGACGGCGGGAATCTGATCCTGCGAGAGCAAGCGGCGGGCGGCGGCGCTACCGAGCGCGCGTCCGACCTGAGTTTTCAGGGCTGTTGGCATTTGGTCAGTCTAAGGGCGAGTTTTGCGGGAGCGTCAGGGCGCAGTCGCAACTGCCCCGTGCGCTTCAGGCGAGGTTTTCGCCGCCGAAGAGCTCGCTCACGCTCGTCTCTTCGAACACTGCCGCCAGCGCGTCGGCGATGATCTTTGCCACCGACAACACCTCGATGCGGTCGATGCGCTTTTCTTTCGGCAACGGGATCGTGTTGGTGAGCACCACTCGGCTGATGGGCGATTTCTTGAGGCGGTCGATGGCGGGGTCGGAGAGCACGCCGTGTGTGGCCATCGCCCACACTTCTTTGGCGCCGCGAGCCATTAGCAGTTCGGCTGCCGACACCATCGTGCCTGCGGTGTCGATCATGTCGTCGGTCAACACGCAGAGCCGACCGTCGACATCACCGATAACTTCTTTGGCGCTTGCGACGTTGACGCTGTTCTTCTCGCGACGCTTGTAGACGAATGCAACATCAGCACTCATGTCGGAGAGGTGCTGGGCGAATCGTTCAGCAACTTTCACGCGACCGGTATCTGGGGAGACGATGACGACACCCTCGCGAGCATTTTCCCGGAGATACTTTTCGAGCACAGGCATCGCA
This sequence comes from Ilumatobacteraceae bacterium, assembly GCA_049454015.1. GTDB lineage: Bacteria > Actinomycetota > Acidimicrobiia > Acidimicrobiales > Ilumatobacteraceae > F1-60-MAGs027. Next base: position 1,382 of record JBMTYA010000066.1, read on the forward strand.
GTGAGGTGGTCGACGGGACCCTCGAAGAATCCTTGGATTTGTCCGCTGTGTAGGTCGACCGAGACCATGCGCTTTGAACCTGCTGCCTTGAACATGTCGGCCACGACGCGCGCCGTGATGGGCTCGCGGCCCGCTGCCTTGCGGTCTTGGCGCGCGTATCCGTAAAACGGGCACACCGCAGTGACGCGCTTTGCCGACGCGCGATACGCAGCGTCGATCATGATCAACTGTTCCATGATTGCGTCGTTGATGCTGTAGCCGTCGTGACCGTAGTGCGACTGCATGATGAACACGTCACCGCCGCGAATGCTCTCGCCAAAGCGTGGACGAATTTCGCCGTTGGCAAACTCGACGACGTCAGCTTGCCCGAGCGAGATGTTGAGGTGACTCGCTACTTCACTCGCGAGCTCTGGATGGGCTCGACCGCTGTACAGCACCATCCGTTTGGTGGTGACTTTGTCGATCGATTTGTTCATCGCGAGCCATCATAGAACGCTCCGGTTCTGGCGCCCGATTCGACCTTGGTTCCCTCGGACAAGAACGCGTACGGTCCGACTTCGCAATCGTCGCCGATCACCGAATCTCGAGCGGTCGTCTGTTCGATTCGGCAGTTCGCACCGACCTGAGTGTTCGAGAGGCGCGCCGACGGCCCGATAACGCAACCGTCGCCGATTGAAGAAGACCCCTGCAGGATGACACCTGGGAACAGGGTGACATCGCGGCCGATTTGCACCGTCACGTCGATAAAGGTCTGGCGCGGGTCGAGCATCGTGACGCCCGCCAAGAGGAGGGATCGGTTGGTGCGGGCCCGCAACTCGCGCTCGGCAAGGGCGAGCTGCCAGCGGTCGTTCACACCGGTGACCTCGGCAGAATCCGCCACCATCGCACCGGCACGATGCCCGACTGAAGTGAGCACCTCGACCACGTCGGTGAGGTAGTACTCCGACTGTGCGTTGTTGTTCTTGATTCGCCGCAGCGCGGGGCCGAGCAAACCTCGTTTGAACGCATAGATGCTCGTGTTCACCTCACGAATCGCGCGTTCGGCGGGGCTGGCGTCACGCTCTTCCACGACGCGCACGACGTTGCCGTCCTTGCCACGCACTACGCGGCCGTAACCGTAGGGTTCGTCGAGTTCGGCGGTCAGCAACGTGGCTGCATTCGAGGCTTTCTCGTGCTCCTGCACGAGCCGGGCGATCGTTTCGGCGCGCAAGAGCGGTGTGTCGCCGGGTATCACGATCACCGTGGACTCGTCGTCGACGTCGCCGTGACCGCTGCCGTCGCGATCATCGAGAGCGCCGAGCCCGACCATCGCAGCGTCGCCGGTACCACGCTGGCGCTGCTGCACCGTGAAGTCGACATTGGCCCAATCAGGTGCAGCGAGGCGAACTTCGTCGGTGACGCGCTCGGCGCCGTGGCCGACCACCACCATCGTGCGGGTCGGGTCGACCGCCTCAAGAGCGTGGATGACGTGCAGCACCATCGGGCGTCCGCAGATCACATGCAGCGGCTTGGGCCGCGACGACTTCATGCGGGTACCGTGCCCCGCGGCAAGAACGATGGCGGTGGTGTTCATTGGCGCTGCGCCGATTCTGCCACTCGTGTAGTTGGCAAGTTTCTGGTCGACCAGACGGCGGGCGGCCCTGAGATGAACCGAATGGTTCCGGGGAGAGGATTCGAACCCCTATAAACGGGACCAAAACCCGCTGTCCTGCCGTTGAACGACCCCGGAAAGAAGATGGCGCGTTTCGGCACCGACTTTCAGGGTAGCGTCGGGGCTCGCATGGGATCACTCGTCAAGCGTCGTCGCAAGCGAATGCGTAAGAAGAAGCACAAGAAGATGCTTCGTCGCACTCGCCATCAGCGCAACAGCAAGTAACACGTCTTCGTCGCTGACGCGATTCGTAGCTGCGAGCTACGTCGTCTCAGAGACTTCGCGTAACAATCACCGTCGCGTCGCTGAGCGCGTCGGCAACCTCGTGTTTACCGCGCAAGAACCACGTGGCCCCGCTGCCCGCGAGCACGGGTGACTGACCGCTCGCTTCTCTGATTCGATCGCGCCAGCGAGCCAACGCTGGTTGCACGACAATCGCAGCTGGCTCGAGGTCATTCACTTCACCGCGCCGCGACGTTTCGTCGAGTGAGTCCCACGCCTTGTAGACCTCTGGTGTCGATACATGCAGCGGTGGAATCACGAGTGTGATGTCGATTGGTTCGTCGCGTCGGTCGTTCTCTGTGAGCGGTACGACAACTTCGCCGATGCCCCCCACACGAGCACGGCTGCCGACGATGCAGAACGGAATGTCGGCGCCGAGCCGAGATGCTGCGACAAGGTCATTGAATCCGGCCCAGCGCAGCACTGCGGCGGCATCTGACGAGCCTCCGCCGAGGCCGCCGCCGTTTGGAATCTGCTTGTCGATGTGCACACCTGCCGACCTTCCTGCCAAAGCGAGAGCTCGAGCCACCAGGTTGTCGCCGGTGGTCGGCACGCCTTGTGCAAACGGGCCTGCAACCGTGATACCCGAGCCTTGCGGATCGATACGCAGTGTGTCGGCGAGCTGCAGCGAGATCATCTGGGCGTCGATGAGGTGGTAACCGTCAGCGCGCACTCCAGTGACGCGCAACGAGAGGGTGAGTTTTGCGTGGGCGGCGAGTGTCGCGATGTCGCTCATGATGCCTCTGCCTCGCCGGCCGCGCCAATCACTCCGCCCGTTCGCACTAGCACCGCCTCGGTGAGTCGTGACCACTCGTCAAGCGAGAGCTCCTCTGCACGCGCCTGCGGGTTCACTCGGGCAACTTCGAAGTCCTGTGCAGTAACGGTGCCGTCGAGTGCTCGACGCAGCATCTTGCGCCGTGTCGCAAAGCCTTGTTTCACGATTTGGAACAGCGCTTCAAACGGCGCAGACACCGCGGGAGACTCGCGCCGAGTGATCTCCACAAGTGAAGATGCAACTCGCGGTCGAGGCAAGAACACCGCCGACGACACTTCGCCCACCACGCGGGCAGTTGCCCAGTAGTCCACCTTTACGCTCACCGCGCCGAATGCCTCGTCACCGGGTTTCGCTACGAATCGCTGCGCAACTTCCTTCTGCACCATCACCAGAAGTCGTTTTACTCGATTCACACCGTCTAGCAAGTCGGCAACGAGCGGCGTCGCCACGTTGTAGGGCAAGTTTGCTACCACCGTCCAGTTGTCACTGGCAGCGAGCAGTGATTCCCACTCGAGGCGCATCGCATCGCCATGCACGACTTGCACGTTGCTGCACGAAGCGACGTTCTCGCGCAGCACGGTAACAAGACCATCGTCGATCTCGACCGCGGTAACTCGTGCTCCCGTTTCGGCGAGCGCGAGCGTGAGCGCACCGAGCCCGGCGCCAATCTCGAGTACATGGTCGCCCTCGCCGACGCGGGCGAGCGAAGCAATTCGCCGAACAGTCTCAGGTTCGACAACGAAGTTTTGCCCGAACATTCGCCGCGGAGCCAAGCCGTGTCGGGCGAGCAGCTCCGATGTCTGCGAGCGGGTGAGCGTCACCAGTTGATCGAAACCGGAATCGGCGCATTCACCAGGTCGGAGAGTTCGACGAACAGTCGCGTGTGCAAAACGATGCTCACGTTTGCCGGTGTCGAGGGCATCATCACGTTGGAGCACGCAATCGAACGACCGTTGTTCAAGTTCTTCACGACGAGCGTGGCGCCGTAAGGGGCAATTGGGGAATTGCATACGGTGTTGGGGGCACCGTTGAGACTGCTGAACGTCGCAAGTCCAGTGACACCGACGTTGTCTTCGCTCGGATACGCGATCACCGCGGTGCCGGTCGGCGCAATGCCTGCCGGACCCTCGAGAAACACCGGAGCAGGGCTCTCTGTTGTGGTGGTGATGTCGGTTCCGATTTCGACTCCGGCAGCGGCGACGGTGGCGACATCGGCCTGAGGTTCACCGCGCGTGAAGAAAATGACCGCCGGCACGGTCACGAGCGTGAGCAAAGCAACGAGCGTGATTCTGCGGCGATCGGTCGCACTGAGGAACACTGCTTCTGCTCCTTTCGTCCCTGATTCGCAGTCGATTACGACTTGCGGGGGACGTTAACGCTACCGAGCGATACCCGGAAACGCGGCGTAAGCGTTGGCAACGGTTGTTTCGGCGATTGCAGAAACGGCTTCGCCGCGCACCTGCGCCAGGCATTCGCCGACCAATCGCACGTGGGCTGGCTCGTTTTCCTTGCCGCGGTGTGGAACTGGCGCCAGCCACGGAGCGTCGGTCTCGGTCAGCAGTTTTTCCGCGGGACAGAACTTTGCCGCGCGACGAATGTCGTCTGCTTTGTTGAACGTGACGATGCCAGAGAACGAGAGCCATGCTCCGCGCGACACGGCATCGCGTGCTTCTGCTTCGTCGCCGCTGAAGCAGTGGAACACCACTCGTTCTGGCATGCCTTCTGCGTCGAGCACGTCGAATGTGTCGGGCCATGCATTGCGCGTGTGAATGACCAACGTGAGGTCGAGTTGCTTGGCGAGTGCAATCTGCTCGGCGAATACTTTTCGTTGGACGGTGCGATCGGAGTGGTCGTAGTAGAAGTCCAGGCCGCATTCGCCGATCGCGACGATCTTCTTTCGTTGCAGGTCGTCAGCGTTGCATCCGTCGACGAACGGCAGAATCGTGTCAAACCCGAGCTTTGCATCGTGCGGGTGGAGGCCGACCGTCGCCCACACGTCGTCATGCCGCGCAGCGATGGCAAGTGCCTTGCCTGTCGTGTCGGCATCAGTTCCGATGACAATCACCTTGTTCACGTCGTGTGCGGCGGCGTTGGCGATGGAGCCATCGGCGCCGCCCGGTGTGCGGTCGTCGTACACGTGGCAGTGCGTGTCCACCCACGTTGTCGCCGCGGCGTTGCTCATGGCGTGACTAACTCGACTTCTTGCGCGGGAAGAGCGGCTCGCCCTTCTCGACTCGCAGACCACCTGTGTATCCGCCCCACGCAGCGTCGGTCGGCACGCGACGGTCTTCGATGCGACCAGGCAGGCCGATACGCCGCCAGATCTCCTGCGTCGTCGTTGGCAATGCTGGGTTGGCGAGCAGCACGACGATGCGCAATGCCTCGAGAGCGTCTCCCATGACTGCGTCGACTTCTGGTCCGGCGGGTTTTTTCCACGGCTCGTTCTGTTCGAGGTACGCATTCGTCGCGCGAATCAAGTTCCACGCAGCGTCGAGCGCCTTGCTCGGTTGCACTCCGCGCCATGCAGCGTCAGCGTCACGCACGGCATCGGTGGCAATCGATGCAAGGTGCGAGTCAGCGCGCGGAGCAGGCCCGATGCCACCGCACTTCTTTTCGACGACGGTTGCCACGCGCGCGGCAAGGTTGCCGAGGTTGTTCGCCAAGTCGGAGTTGTAACGCGCGACGAGACCTTCATAAGTGAAGTCTCCGTCGTTGCCGTATGTCGTGTCGGCGAGCACGTAGTAGCGGAAGCCGTCGACGCCGAACTCTTCGATCAAATCGAGCGGGCTCACCACATTGCCGGTGGTCTTGGACATCTTCTCGCCACCCACCAACAAGAATCCGCCGACCGCCCAACCCTTCGGCGGTTCGATGCCTGCCGACATCAGCATTGCTGGCCAATAAACGCAGTGGAATCGCAGGATGTCCTTGCCGATGAAGTGCCAGTCGACCGGCCAATTCTTGGCAAAGCGCGCGTCGTCGCTGCCGTAGCCGTGGGCGGTGATGTAGTTCGACAGCGCATCAAACCACACATACGCGACATGCGAATCGTCCCAAGGCAGGGGAATGCCCCACTTCAGCGACTTGCGGCTCACCGAAAAATCGTTGAGGCCCCCTTTGATGAAACCGAGCACTTCGTTGCGGCGAAACTCAGGGACAATCGCATTCGGGTGCTTCTCGTACCAGTCGATGAGTCGTTGCTCGAAACGCGAGAGCCGGAAGAAGTAGTTCTCTTCTTCCACGTAGTTGACCGCAGTCTTGTGGATGGGGCAGTTTCCTTCGACGAGTTCGTCCTGCACGTAGTAGGCCTCGCAGGCCACGCAATAGTGACCTCTATATATGTCGAGTTCGATGTCGCCGGCGTCGTAGCAAGCCTGTAGCAGTTTTCGTACGCCGACTTTGTGGCGTTCTTCGGTGGTGCGGATGAAGTCGTCGTACTTCACATCGAGGCGCTTCCAGGCGTCGGCGTACAGCGGGGCAATCTCATCGACGAACTGCCTCGGCGTTTTGCCTGCGGCGTCCGCGTATTGCTGCACCTTGAGGCCGTGTTCGTCGGTACCGGTCAACATGTGCACGTCATCGCCGCGCAGGCGATGCCAGCGGCATACGGCATCAGTCACGATGGTGGTGTACGCGTGCCCGAGGTGGGGTTTGGCGGTGACGTAGTAAATCGGGGTCGTCGCCGCGAACTTTGGCATCTCTCCAACCTACGCTGGCGCGTCACCTATCTACGCTCAACCCTGTGAATTTTCAGTTCGACCACGCCACCGAGTTGCGAATTTCGCAAGGCGAGGCATTCTTGGCGAAGGTTCACGACGGCTGGGACATCGGCGGCAATGCAAACGGCGGCTACTTGCTCGCACTCGTTTCGGCGGCACTCTGCAAAGCGACCGGTAGAAAACTCCCGATCGCGGTGTCGTGTCACTACCTCGCGCCAATCAACGATGCCGAAGTGAGCATCGAGGCTCACATCGTGAAGACCGGCAAGTCGTTCACCACCGCCACTGCGACGATGCGTCATGGCGAGCGCGTAATCGTGATGGCGACAGGTACATGCGGCGACTCCCTGCCCGGCGGATCGGTGACTCACGTGACGCGCGAAGTGCCGAAACTTCC
>JBMTYA010000067.1:0-8048 GCA_049454015.1 Ilumatobacteraceae bacterium
ACGACGTGCAGGCGCTCGGGCGCAACGTGCACGCCTGGCTGACGGGTTTCGGCGCGTAACGAAGTATTCATGGCCGCGGGTAGCCCACTCGTATCCCTTGACGAATGACTGCCTACGGAGCGACACTCGTACATGGGCAAAAGTGGGATGAGTGCCACTTCACGCCGATCATCTCCTTCGTCTCCGAAATGGCACGCGGAAGTCCTCGGCACTACGCGACTACGCCAAGTTAATTCTCGCGAGTCGATTCGACTCTCGCCATCGCATCGGCGCCTGCTGGCAATGCTGGCGAGCCGCCCCGGACGATTCGTGCCGGTTGACATTCTGGTTGATGCAATCTGGATGAGCCGTCCGCCGGCGTCCGCCAGAGCCTCGCTGCACAATCTGGTGAGTCGGATACGTGAGCGATGTGGCTCGTCAATCATTGAGTCCAACAATCTCGGCTACCGACTGTCTGCATCGACTGACATTGACCAGTTTGAGAAGAATGTCAGACGGGCTATCGAACTTGCTGCAAAAGATGCAGCAGCGTCGGTTCGCTTGATCAATCGCAGCCTAGAAATGTGGCACGGCGCGCCGTATCGGGATATTGAACATGTACCGGAAGTTGCGGCACGTGCCGGGTCACTTCACGAAACTCGGCGATCAGCCGAAGTTGCGCGGGTGCGCGCATTGATTGAGCTTGGGGAACATGAGGAGTCGGTGACTGAAGCGGAGCGGCTAGTCACCGAGATTCCCTCCGACGAGACTCGGTGGGTACTTCTCGTCGATGCACTCTCTCGCGCAGGACGTAGGGGCGATGCCCTGTCAGCAGTCGCTCGAGCCACCCGCCATTTGAGGGATTACCTTGGAATCACTCCTGGTAGTTCGTTACAAGATCTACATCGTGCTCTCGTCGAAGATCCGATCAATTCGGTAAGTCACATCCAGCTGTCCCCACGTGGCCGCGAGACCACTCTTACTCGGCTGATCACACTGGTCGACTCTGGCAGTTCCGTGGTGATTCTGGGTGAGGACGGAATTGGAAAGTCGACAGTCATGCGTGAGTTGTCACGAGTGCTGCGCCGTCGAGGCGTCAGGTCGGTAATGGTGTCGGCCGTGGAGAACGATGCTTCAGCAACGGCAATACTCGATGACTTCATGACCGAACTCGGCCTACCGCCTTTGGTTGGCCACGACGTCATCGATACTTTCAGCCGACGACTGAACTTGGAGGCCCTGGAGTCGCCCATAGTTCTTTTGGTGGACGACGTTGGATTTGCTGGACCATCAACGGTTGCAGCCCTCGATCGCTGTCGACGTGAATCGAACGTTCGAATCGTGGTCACGATGGGATTGCGAGAAGCTGTGCCGACGCAACTCTCGGACCTACGTACCGAGATTTTGGAGCCGCTGTCTGATGATGCAATGCGCAGAGTGGTTGGCGAGGTTGAACTTATGAATGGACCGGCGGTGTGAGCTCAGTGCGCGATGCTCATTGAGATGGCCGGCGGAAACCCCCTTCTCTTGGCGCATTTGATCGCGGAGGTGGCCGGTCGGGAAGTTGAGAGTCAGGAGTCGATCGCCAAGGCGAGGACCGCGGCAGAGGGTTTGGCTGCAACGGTGACTCGGATGCTGTCCTCGCAACATCCTTCGGTGAGGCGAGCTATCGATACTGCTGCAGTCATCGGTCGTCGAGGGTCACTAAGAGTCCTAGAGGAGCTGACGTCAGTGTCGACAGTCGCGGCCACAATCGCTAGCGGTCTGATTCTGCAGCATGGCGAAGAGTTCGTTTTTCGCCATGGTGCAGTTGCGCGTGTTCGGTCTGCTGCGATAACCGAGGGCTTTCGAGTGGATGTGAAGCGAAGTTTTTCCGACCTTTCTCGGCGTCGCAGGCTTCCAATCCTGACGTATGCGGACCACTCGTACGATGCCGCACTACTGAACCCCGTTGCGGCTTTCGGTGACTGCATGGCGGCTGGTGACGAAGTCGCGCATCGTGGTTTGCATCAGGATGCGATTCGGTGGTTCGATGCTGCTCGAGATGTCGCCGGTCGATTTCTCGCCGGAGAGCCAGAACGTGCTCTACGTGCACGGATTCGTGCAGGAGATGCCAGGCGACTCATTGGAGATCCAGCTCACGTTGTGGAACTGTTGTCATGTGTCGAGGAAGCGCTACAGCTTGGCAACAAACAGCTCATTGCTGACGCATCATATGCAATGCTCCAATTCGGCGGTACGAGTCAGAGTGGACATGCACAGCGACAAGCACTTCATTTCGCTCGGCGTGCGATGCATGAGCTTCGTGACTCTGAGCTCTGGGCACTAATTGCATCGGCGACAACGTTGACGCTCTCCTTGTTTGATGATCCCAAGCGTCCACGCAAGAACTTTATTGAAGCCTTACAAATTGCCAAGAGCAACAGTCTTCGAATGCGAATCCTCCCATACGCCTACATGACGTTCGGGCATCCTCGTGACCTAGAGCGACGTATCGCCGCGGCAAACGAACTTGAACGTTTGGCGCAAACGGCGCAGGATCCGGCGGCACTCTTCAGTGCGCACCATCAGCACTGGGCGAATGCGCTTCTTCATGGTGATACCGATGCGCTTGCGCGACATTATGGAGCGATGGAGTTACTCAATGAGAGGATTAGCACCGTCGGTTCGCGATGGGAGGTGTTGAGCAGTCACGCGGCGATGCTCATCGCACGCGGTGAACTTCAGTTTGCTGAGGATGTGGCAAGGGAAGCGCACGGACTTCTGGCACCAATCATGGCTGAGCGAGCATCGGCAGTCTTGATGTCACAGTTATTCGCAATTCGAAGAGCCGAGAATCGCTTGGGGGAACTCTCCGACGTGTTCGGCGAGTTGGTAGAGCGTCAGCCGTCTGTCGGGGCGCTGCGTGCCCTGTTTGCGGCAACTCTCGTTTCAACGGACACACGGCGTGCGCATGAAGAGGCGATGAGGGCCACACGTATGATGCACGACGATTTCACGTGGTTGCCTGCCCAATTCATCGTTGGTGAAGTATTGGTGAATTCGGGAAGGACGCAGGGTGCCGAGGGGGTGCTCACATCGCTTGAGCCATGGGAACATCTGCACGCTGCACCGTTGACGTGCTCTTTTGGGCCAGTTCGTGAGGTTGTGCAGAGACTGCAGGCGATGACCTCGATGATTCATCGGTAACAGCGGCGGTCCGTTAGAGACTTGTTAGCGCCATTGGTGATGCTTGCCGTGGAAATTCCACGGAGGTTGCCACATGATTATTCGTTTATACGTTCGTCATGTTTCTCTGACTACAGTCGCGGCGGTTTGGCTGACTGGGCTTGCGACAGTTATGACGCCAACGGTGGCAAGTGCATCCGCCGTCACATTGCCAACTCCCACCTACACGGTGTCGGTGAATTCGCCGAGCATTACTGCGTCTCCCATGAAGTACACCGGACGTGGTTCGTGGACGAACGTTGAACTACTCAATGGACAACTAGCCGCTCCGCTCTTCAAGCTGGGCACGGATGAGAAGGTTCCGTTTCGCAGTTCGATCATTGTTGGAGGTCTTGGTGGCGCCACAAAGATACGTGCTGGACTCGATGGAGTATCTGGGTCGGGTGATGCGTGCCGTGGTAGCACAGAAACCGAACAAGCGGCCCTGACTGCGTATGTGTGGGATGGAAGTGCCTGGGGATCTTCAACTGGCACTCTAGAAACCCACCCTGACGAAACCGGTACTTGCAAATACCTTGGGGTTACAACGAGCGGAGCCACCCATGTGATGTTCGTTGTCGACCTCTTTTGCCGAGATACCGCCGACGGAAGCCCGACGTGTGACTCAGTGGATGGGCAGCCCGCTGGCGGCACGAGCATGTTGATTGAAGTCGAAGGAAGTGGCGATGGTGTCTACAACAGTCCATACACCACGGTTGGCTCCATCAACGTCAATTCGCAGACCCGGCCAAGTGGCAGTCTTGTGACACTGGTGACCGCCGACGGCTCCGATGCCGATAACGATCCCGATCCACATGGCTTGAGGGATGGAGATGTGATCAACGGAGTCGCCGGTTGTGATGGCCGAAGTTTTGCAGTGACAGTAGTGGATAGTTCGACATTCACGGTCACTGGTGACTGCGCAAGTGATGGAGTCGGCGCCAACATTCGGAAGGTGGCGCGCGGTGACGAGGCGTATGAGGTCGTTCTGAGCACGGAGTCTGTGCAGATGTACGACGAGGCAAGTGACTCAATGATTAATGGTCTGACAGATGACTCCACATTGTTTACTGAGCGTCTCGTCGCGGACATTTCGACAATATCACTGGCCTCGAACGTGGCAACCATTACTACTTCCGGCAATCACGGTTTCTTGACCGGGGACTCAATCACCGTCGACGGCGTTGCAAGCCCAAACGACGACGTATTCAACGGTACCCATGAGATAACGAAAGTGAACGAAACCACCTTCACGTTTGCCAAGACCAACGATGATGTTGCCAGTGGAGCCTCGGTTGGAACGGCCACCTATAGCGAGTTTGCCAATTGGATTGGACTGATGCAGGTACCGACATGCGCGAACGATGCCGATGCAGGCCCCTGTTTGGTTGCATCACCGTCAGGCTCGCATACAAACGGTAGTCCCGAATACAACAGTGGTTGGCAAGTGATGCTGCTGGACGAACTTGGCAAACTTACCGTTCGACCATGGCGGAGTGCACACCCGTTTTACGTGACGGTGAATACCTCAGTGTCATTCTCACTTCGGCTGCCTCGATCAGAAGTTGGATCGGAGAGGTGGTTCAGAAACTATCTCTATGAGGGTGCTGGTATCGCGAATGGTTTGAGCATCGCGATGAGTGCTGCGCAGATCGATTCATATACGTACACGGCTGGAAACGATTTTGACGTACTTACCGTCAATCTCACTGCCAAGGAACTGAGTACGGTTTCACGATTTGATGTGACCGCCGATGGAAACGGATTCGAGTTCTTCACCGATCGCTGTACGGATTATCTCCGTGTTGGGCCCGGCGGCATCGTATATGTCGACGCCAACGAGAACAGCCAGCTTGATGCGGGCGAACAGAATGCTGCCGATTGTCAAAACGAAACCGAGGGCTTCGAGATTGACCAGGTTGTACTCTGGGGCGATAGTGGTGGTAGCGCAGATCGCGCATGGATGCGAGCATCAGGCCACGACTTTGCCGTCGGGGACACCGTCACGGTGTGCTGTGCATACGGTGCGTTCGATGGAAAACAAACCGTAGTCGCAGTTGGTGATCCATATGCGGGATCCATCAACACGACGAATGGAGCCACAACCTCGCTCGGATGGTTCGCTTTCGGTACGTCGAGTGGAAGTTTCGACAACGCTTCCTTTCCGAGAGCAGATGGCTCGAACGATCCTGGCTACGAAGTTGTCACTGCGCGGGCCGTGAAACGCAGCCATATTCGCGCCACTGCCACCACCGTCACACTCGATTTGCGCCTCACTCAGGCGGTTCCAGAGTGTCCCGCTGGAGACGCAGGATGCCCCTCGGCTGGAACCCCAAGCACTCAACACATTGCAGGTGGCTATATCTCCACCAATGCTCAGGCGATTTCCACCGGTCCGGCGATGAACTCACCGACGCCAGCCTTCGACTTCGGTGTGGCCGGTCCTTCGCGTCGTGCCAATGGAACGGCCCGAACGACGGACGGATTCTTCCGAGCATGCATTCCGGCAGGATTCCTCGTAACGAAGTGGCTCGGAATCTCGTCGGGACTCGCCGCCGAGCGAATCAACGGTCGAAGCGCCTCAGCATCCGCCAATCGGAACGGCGCACTCACTGCAACCACTGCTACGTGCGGCGTTGCCGGTGGTGTGCTCGTGGTGTTGTCACAGTTCGGCTTCTCAGCACCGTATTTCGCGATCAGTCCGGTTGCATCCGGCGGTGGCGGTGGTGGTGGTTCGGGTTCTGGCGGCACAGTGTCACCGACATGTGGACCGCCACCGTTGCCACCATGCGGAGTTGGGCCAGGACTCAGTTTTGGTCCCGGTGGACAGATTCAGAATCCCAACGCATTACGTGGTTCGGACATGGTGAACCTACGCCCCGACAACTTTGCCGGATTCCGACCTGATGACACCCGCGTGCTACCGCCGGATGCGCTGCGCAACTTTCGTCCCGACCAGATGGGCGCTTTGCCGCCCTCTGCCATGGGGGGCTTCAATCGCGACCAGATCAATAACTTGAGCCCTGCTGCAATGGCCGGTCTGAGCGGTGATCAACTTCGAGCCCTGGCGCCGGAAGCGATGGCCGGATTCCGTCCGGACCAGATGGCACAGTTGCCACCTGAGGCGTTGGCTGGCATCGATCGATCGCAGTTTGCCCAGCTACCACCAACGGCGATGGCCGGGTTCAGTGCTCGACAACTTGCACAATTGCCGATAGATGCAGTGGCGGCCCTTGATGCAACCAAGTTTGGCGAGTTACCTCCCGCCGCGATGGCCGGTTTTGATGTGACCAAAGTACAGGCACTACCGGTGGCGAGCGTCGCGGCATTTGATGCGAGAAAACTCGCACAGTTGCCACCAGCTGCAATAAGCGGACTAGATCCCACCAAGGTGCAAGCACTGCCACCCTCAGCAATGTCGGGATTCCGCGCTGATCAGATGACCGCCCTTCCGCCCGCGGCAATCCGTGCATTCGACACTGCCAAGATGCAGTCGCTCGCTCCAAGTGCGATGGCCGGTCTTGATGCAACCAAGATGCAATTGCTGTCACCACAGCTACTTACGGTGGTGAATCCCAGTCAGCTCGCTGAAGTTCCACCCGCAGCCATTGAAGTGCTGAGAGTCTCACAGTTGTCTGCACTGACACCGCAAGCAATGACTGAGTTTCGCTCAGCGCAGTTTGCAGCACTTTCGCCTCAGGCCATGCAGGCGGTCAAGCCGAGCCAGATTGCAGCACTCGCTCCACAGGCACTATCGGGAATGGAGCCAGAACAGATCCGCGTACTTCCACCCTCGGCTGCACGAGCGCTCACTGGCGCCCAGCTGGCAGCGGTGCCACCGGAAGCGTTGGCGGCCATTCCTCCTGGGGTCTTCAAGTCGCTTGGTGAGGCGGCGCGAAACGCGCTGACTCCAGAGCAGCGCACCGCTCTTCCTGCCGAAGCATTGAGTCCACCTGCCTTGTCGCAACCTGCCACAGCCGACAACATTGGCGCGGTGGTAGCCAGCATTAGCGGATGGAATATTGACCAGGTCCCGCCGTCGGCATTCGCCGGAATTCGCCCCAACGACTTGGCGCGACTACCCGTGGATGCATTTACGGCAATCAGTCCGCGACAATTGGCGTCCTTGCCACCGACTGCGCTTGGTGCGTTGCGGCCGACTCAGATGGCATCAATGCCACCAGAAGTTATCGCTGCGATTCGCCCGAGCCAGATTGCTGCAATGCCGAATTCGGCTATCGGCGCAATGTCACCGGCCCAAGCATCGGCGCTACCCACGGACGCGTTGGCTGGTATTCGTTCGGCGCAGGTTCGTCAGATGCCGACCGCTGCGATCGAGGTTCTCAACCCCGAACAGGTGTCGGCTATTCCGTCTGCTGCGGTACGTGGCATCAAGCCAGCGCAACTGACGGCGCTGTCGACTGAAGCACTCAGTGCCTTGGGTGCTGGGCAGGTTGGGGCATTGCGCCCGGCTGCATTGGCAGCTCTCGAGCCAGAGCAGGTAAGTGCACTTCCCGCTCCAGCCCTGAGGCAGGTGAGCGACCGTCAGGTCCGCGCGATGCCGCTTGACGTGGTGTCGACGCTCAGCCCAGGTCAGCTTGCGGCAATGCGGCCATCGGCATTCGCTGGACTCTCCACCGGACAGGCTGAGGCGATGTCGGCTTCGCAGGCATCCGCCTTTAGCGCAGCCGATCTACGTCGAATGACGCCCGCTGTTCGAAGTATCGTCGCACAGTTGCGGTCCACTAGCCAATAAAAGACAACATCCATAGGAGCAATTGACGACAATTAAATGTTGGAGAGTGTCAGTCGCGGCGCTGATCGCGTAGGTACGCCTCGAATTGCGCGGCCAACTCGTCGCC
>JBMTYA010000068.1:0-7886 GCA_049454015.1 Ilumatobacteraceae bacterium
TCCTGGTAGATGAACTCGACGGTGCCAGCGTTGTAGTAGCCCACTGCGCGCGCAGCCTTGACGGCTGCTTCGCCCATCGCTGCTTCGACGCCTTCCGGCAAGCCGGGTGCGGGTGCTTCTTCGATGAGTTTTTGGTGGCGGCGTTGGGCGGAGCAGTCGCGCAACGACACCCACACGACGTTGCCGTGCTTGTCGCCGACGAGCTGCACTTCAATGTGTCGCGGCCACGTGAGGTAGCGCTCGACGTAGATCTCGTCGCGACCAAAGAACGCCTTCGACTCTCGCTTGGCAGAGTCCATCGCTTCTTGCACCGATGCGGCGTCCTTCACCACTTTCATGCCGCGTCCGCCGCCACCGAACGCTGCCTTGATGGCGACTGGCCAACCGAACTCTTCGCCGAACTTCACGATCTCGGCCGCGCTGTTCACGAACTCCGTCGTGCCCGGCACAATCGGCGCACCACCGCGCAACGCAGCCTTGCGCGACGAAACTTTGTCGCCCATCTCCACGATGGCGGCAGGCGGCGGACCGATAAAGGCGACGCCGAGGTCGGTGATGGCCTTGGCGAAGTCGGCGTTCTCAGAGAAAAACCCGTAGCCCGGGTGCACGGCATCGGCGCCACTCTTGCGGATGGCGTCAAGAATCGCCTCGGTATTCAGATAACTCTGCGCCGCGGTCTCACCGCCGAGCGCGTAGGCCTCGTCGGCGAGTCGCACGTGCAGGGCGTTGCGGTCGAGCTCGGAGTACACCGCGACGGTCGCAATGCCCATCTCGCGGGCGGTGCGGATGACGCGAACGGCGATTTCTCCGCGGTTGGCAATCAGAATCTTCTTCGGCACGAACACCTATCTTGTTGAGGCAATGACGCCTTCGAATCCTAGTTCGCAGCCAATTTGGCCGATCGGGTGGACGGTCCGCCACGTCGCCGAAACGGGTTCGACCAACGACGACCTCGTCGCTGCGGCGCGAGATGGTGCACCAGACCGCACGGTGATCGTCGCCGACTACCAGACTGCAGGCAAGGGCCGCCTGGACCGCACGTGGGAAGCGCGCCGAGGCAGCAACTTGCTCGTGTCAATGTTGTTTCGTTACGAGTCTCAAGATCCGTCAAGGTTCTCGCGCATCGTCGCTCTTGCGGCGCGGGCAGCATGCGAGCGACTCGGTGACGTCGGTGTCGCTGTGAAGTGGCCGAACGACCTCGTGATTGGCGAGCGAAAACTGGGAGGTCTGCTTGCGGTCGGCGTACCGCACGAGAGATTCGTCGTCGTCGGCATCGGTGTGAACGTCGGCTGGGCGCCCGAAGGTGCGGTGGCGCTTTCATCCGGCACCACACCGCTCGAACTGCTTGCGACGATGTTGCATGAGATCGACGCTCGCATCAACAAGAACGACGTCGACTTGCGCGAAGAACACAAGTCGGCACTCACCACGCTCGGCAGCAGTGTGCGAGTGGAGCTCCGTGCTGGCGAGTTCCTCGTCGGTGTGGCGAATGACCTCGACGAACAATCACGCCTTGTGGTGGTCGACGAAGCCGGTCGGCGGCATGTGATTGATGTCGGCGACGTGGTGCACTTGCGCGCGAAGTAATCGCACTACCGTCGTACGAGCAATGAATTCGCAATCCGTCGCGCGACGTCGCCGTGAGCGCCAGCAAATATGGCTGGTGGCGGCAGCCGTCGTCATCGTGCTGAGTGTCGCTGGTTATGTCGGTGTCGGTCGCGCGCTCGACACTCGGTTTGCGGATGTGCGCCGCGAACTCTCACTCACTTCGACGCTCGCCGAACCAAACGACCAGTTCGTTAACTTCTTGCTCGTTGGCTCCGACTCCCGTGCAGGTGCGAACCCTGACGATCCTGACTTTGCCAACGTCGGCGGCGAGGGCGACGTAAGCGGGCGTCGCAGCGACACGCTCATCGTGGTGAACGTCGAGAAGTCTTCGGGCATCATCTCGCTCCTCTCCATTCCCCGCGATTTGTGGGTTTCCATCGGCGACTCTGACAACACCGAGCGAATCAATGTGGCATACCGCGAGGGGGCACCAGTTGTCGTGCGTACGGTTACGCGAGCACTCGGCATTCCGATTCACCATTACTTGGAGATCGACTTCCAGGGTTTCAAGAATTTGGTCGACGCGGTCGGTGGCGTCACGGTGTGCGTGGAGTACCCGACGCGCGACCGCAACACGGGCCTGTACATCCGCACTGGATGCAAGAACCTCAACGGTGTGCAGTCGCTCGCGTATGCACGCAGCCGCTATTTCGAGGAGAAGATTGACGGGCAGTGGCAAGTGGACGGCACGTCCGACATCGGTCGCGGCAAGCGCCAGCGATTGTTCACGGCACTCCTCATGCAGACAGCGGTGAATCGCACGCTTGGCGACCCATTCCGAGCCGGCACGATTATGGACGGCGCAACATCGGCTCTGCTCGTCGACGAACGACTCGACATGCTCGAGTTCGCCCGGCTGATGCGCCCCGCGGCGACGGGCAAACTGCGCCGCTTTGCGCTCGACACCTATGGCGACACCGTGCGCGGCAACTCGGTGTTGCGTCTCGCCGACTCTTCGGCACCCGTGTTGGAGTTTTACTCGGGTAGGGGGCCGGCTCCGGTTCCGCCGGAGTGACGCGAGCGCTCTGAAGCAGCTGCGCGTCGGGCGAACTCTCTCAACTCGCCGACATTTGTCGGCTCGCAGAGGTGATTGCCTTGCGCGTGGTCGCAGCCGAGCAAGCGAAGCCGCTGCAACTGCTCCGCGGATTGCACCCATTCCGCCACAACCGACATGTCGAGTGAGTGCGCGAGCTGCACGATCGAGCGCACGATCGGGTCGTCGGCGCCGTCACGCCCGACGTTGCGAATAAAGGTGCCGTCGAGTTTCAACTGTGCCGCGCGGAAGTTGCGCAGGTGGGCGAGCGACGAATACCCCGTGCCGAAATCGTCGATGGAGAGCCGCACGTCGAGTCGCGCGAGTGCATTCAGGCTGCGAGTGATCGCAGGGTTGCCGGCAAGAGCCGTCGCTTCTGTGAATTCGAGGACCAATTGACGCAGGTCAACCCCGGCCGCAGAGAGCGTGTTCGTGGTGCGTTCGACAAAACCAGCGTCGCTTAGTTGGCGTGGTGACACGTTGACGTGCATGGTGACCGAACGCTCGAGTGTGGCGTCGTCAATGAGCTCGCGCAGCGTGCGTGCGGCAGTGGAGATGACCCAGTCACCGATGGGGCCGATGACGCCGGTCTCTTCGGCGACGTCGAGGAACGTGGGCGGCGTGAGCAGACCGCGCTCGGGGTGCTGCCAGCGCAGCAGTGCTTCGACGGCCACCACACGACCGGTGTGAATGGAGACGATGGGCTGGTACATCACCGCGAGCTCCGACTTCGCGAGCGCACGCTCGAGTTGCGAGCCGAGCGCGATACGGTCGCGCGCCTGCGTGCGCATCGCCTCGCTGTAGATCTCGCAGCGACCTTTGCCGCGCTGTTTGGCGCGGTACATCGCGGTGTCTGCGTTGACGAGCAGCGTGAGCGCCGCATCGTTGGGTGACTGTTCGGCGAGCAGCGAGTTAGTGGCGATGGCGATGCCCACGCTGGCACCTGAGGTGACTTCGACGCCGTGGATGACGTGTTGACCAGTGATACTCGCCCGCAGACGCTCGGCAATCTCGAGAGCAAGCGACTCGTCACTCACGCCTTCGGCGAGCACCGCGAACTCATCACCGCTCAAGCGGGCGACGACATCGGAAGGCCGTGTCGCATTGACGAGGCGCTTGCCGACGCTGACGATGAGCTGGTCGCCGAAGCGGTGGCCAATCGTGTCGTTCACGTTCTTCAAGCCGTCGAAGTCGATGAACATCACGGTGACCCCGCGTCGCAACGTGCGGCTGCGGTCGAGAGCTTCGGCAACGCGTCGCAAAAAGAGGGTTCGGTTGGGTAGGCCCGTGAGCTCGTCGTGGGTTGCTTGTCGCTGCAGTTCGGCCTGCATCTGCTTGTGCTCGGTGACGTCGCGGGCGATGACGGAGTAGTGATCGATGCGTGCGTCCGCACCGCGCACGACGTGGAGCGTGAGCGCGAGCGTGCGCATGAACCCGTCGGGGCTGCGGTGTCCGAGCTCGCCCGACCATGAACTTCGCGAGGAGTTCGCCAGCACTTCGCGCGGCACCTGGTTGCGCACGGCATCAAAGAATGTCGAGGCAGCCTCGTCGGACTGACCGGCTTCGTTGATGCCGAGCATTTCGGCCGCCCCGCGGTTGGCAAAAACGAGCTTCTCGCTGGCGTCGTACACGACGATCGCGTCGTTTGCGGCATCGAGTGCGCCAACCAGTTGGTCGTTCAGTTCGTCGTTGCTGACGAGTGTCGTCATGTCGTGTGCGGTGCCGACGTAACGCATGACATGGCCTGCACCATCACGCACCGGATGCGCAGCGAACGCGATCACCACGTCGGTGCCGTCGGTGTCAGTTACGCGGAAGTTCGCGACGAATGAAGCGTCGCTCGCGCGTGCGGCGAGCCACTGCGACTCGAGTTGTGCGCGTCGCTGAGGCACCGCATGTGACCATGGAGCAACGCCGAGCGTGAGCGGCGCACCACCCAGAGCGAGGGTCCGGAATGCGTCGTTGGCCGATGTCAGTCGGCCGTCGAGGTCGGTTTCGCACAGGGCGACGGGAAGCGATTGGAGAGCGCGGTCGATGCGTCAAGTCTCACAGGTTCAACCGCGGCAGTGGGGGAACGTGCTTGCAAAGAGGCTCATACGGCGACCGAGGCTCGTATGCCAAGTGAATCTGTCAGGGGGCTTGCACGTAGAACGTGCTCTCGGCGATGTCGAACGCGCCCATCTCCACCGCGGTGAGCAGTGCATCGGCATCAACAGTGCCATCAGCATCGGTGATCGCGGCCGTGTTGATCACGGTGTCGAGCGCGAACACAGTCAGCAGATACTGGCGACGCTCTCCGCTGGACGGACACGGCGGCTGGTAGCCGACGTTGCCGTCACTATTGGTGGCGACGACCACATCTGGTGGCGTCGCACCCTCGCCGATGGCGACGGTTCCCCCTGCCACGTGCGCCATGGTCCACAACAAGACGTCCGGGGTCTCTACGTCATGCAAAAGCACGGCGAGCGTTGCGGTGCCCGAAGGTTGGCCAGAAATCTCAAGCGGTGGCGAGACATTGCGCCCGTAGCACGTGAAGGCAAGGTCGATGTCTCCGCCTTCGGTCCACGGCCCGGTCACAGAGAACGACTCGCTGGGCTCGAGTGATGCCGCCGTATCAGTCGGTGCGATTGCGATGCTTTCGTTCTGCTCGGGCGAAGCCGGCGCGAGCGTGCGACCGTCGCGCGAGCACGCGGCAAGCGCCACTGATGACAGCAACGCTGCCGCGGTGAGGCTAAGTCTGCGTGTCAATGCTGTGTACATCGAGTACGAGAGTACGAGATGTGCACGAGTAGCCTGCGCTTTGCGAATGAACGAACGGCTGAGCATCCTCACCGTGCACGCGCACCCCGACGACGAAGCGTCAAAAGGCGCCCCGACTCTGGCGAAGTACTCGCGCGAAGGAATCCACACCGTGCTCGTGTGCTGCACGGGCGGTGAAGAAGGCGACCTCAACAACCCCGCACTCAAAGAACCCGGGCAGCCGTTCCACGGCGTCGAAGGCGACGCTGCAAAGAAGTTGCTCGCCGAGATGCGGCCGCACGAACTTGCGGCGTCTGCCGCGGTGATCGGGTTTTCCCACGTCGAGATGCTCGGATACCGCGACTCGGGCATGCCGGAGTCGCCGGCCAACTCGCACCCTGAGTGTTTTCATCGCGCCGATCTCAACGAATCCACTGGGCGACTCGTTCGTGTGATTCGCGAGCATCGCCCTCAGGTCATCATCACCTACGGTGACGACCAGCGCGGGTACCCGCATCCAGACCATCTGAAGGTGCACGACATCAGCGTCTTGGCGTTTGATCGCGCTGGCGATGACGAGTGGTACCCCGAGCACGGTCCGGCCTGGCAGCCGCTCAAGCTGTACTACTCGGTGTGGTCGCGGTCGCGTCTCACCGCGGTGCACGAGGCACTGCTGCGCTTGCGCGGTTCGTCACCATACGACGAGAAATGGTTCGAACGTCCAAACCTCGACCATCGCATCACCACCCGGATGCATGTCGGTGACTACTTGTGGGCTCGCTCGGGCGCGTTGCGCGCACACAAGACGCAAGTCGACGAACGTGAACCGTTCTGGTTCGGGTTGAGTGACGAAGAATTGGCCGAGGTGTACCCGTACGAAGACTGGGTGCTCGCACGCTCGCTCGTGCCCGGCGTGCCCCGCGACGGCGAATTGGAAGACGACATGTTTGCCGGCATCCGGTCATCGGCACGGCAATGAGTTCTGTGCAATACCGAGTGGTCTTTGGCAAGAAAGACGAAGTGGTGGAAGGCCCTGACGATGCGACGCTCGTCATCACCGTCGCGGCAGCCGACGCGAGCAGCGACCCGACCAGCCTCTATATGCAGGGCAAATTGAAGGCTGCCGGCGGAAGCGGTGAATTGTTCGCGCTGTTGAAGTCGGGCGAGGTCAGCCGCGTGATTGCGCGGCTCGCATCGCGTTCCTGATTTCGCGATATCCGATCATCACCGCACCTGCTTGCCGTAAGGCTTCGCGCAACTCGTCGCTCGTCGCGAGGGCAAGATCGTCAACCCAGCCCTCACATGCATCACCGATGGCGCGCACCTCGGGGGAGTCAATTACCGGCTGTACGTGAATCTCGGTGACGCCGGGGCGCAAGTTATGTAGTGCCGTCATCACGCGAGCCCGACTGCCCGACGACCAGTCGTGGTCGAAGTGGTCGGGGAAATAGACGCCCTCGTCGCGAGCAAGACCGCGGAAGTCAAAGCCGGCGTCGTTGCTCGACACCGAAGAAGGCAGTCGGATTGGAAGTTTGTATTCCACGGCGAGCTCGAGATAGACGTCGAAGAACTCTGGTCGCAGCGTGATGGCAGTGAGGTGCGGTGCGAGGTGCGTGACGTCGACGCCCCACATGAGCGCGCGGTCGATCTGAGCTCGGCACTCGCGCAGTACTTCGTCGCGATCAGCGTGCTCCCACAGGTCGTCGAGGGTGCTCGGAAACCCGCCGTCACCCGACTGCAGCGACGGTGCGTAGGTGAGCGGACCCCAGCGGTAGTTCGAGTGCTCCGACACGAGTGTGAGATGCACTCCAATGTCGTTACCCTTTCGCAAGTTGCTGACGGCGTGGCGCGACCATGGCGCAGGCACCATCAGCGATGCGCACGTCGCGGCACCTTCGTGCAGAGCGCGCAGCACGCCCACGTTGGAGGCGTGGAATGCTCCGAGGTCGTCACAACTGAGAATGACAAGACGTGCGTCGTCTGGGTAACCGAGTGCGTCGTTGAGCGACAACGAAGCGCGCGACGACATGGCACTGACGCTACTTACGGGCACTCACCCCACATACCGCGCGAGTGTCGTTGCGCATCGAAGGCTGCGTCGACGAAGAACTGTTGGTAACGCGTGTTCGGTTCGATCGAAAGTGGAGTGGCAAAGCCGCGTGCGACCAATTCGAGATTGACGAAACGCTGTCCCGATGGAGTGTCGACAAAGATGTAGAGCAGCAGTCGCCGGTAGGCATCACGGGCTTCAAGGTCTCGCTCCACTCGAACTCGTGTGCCAGGTTGCAGCCATCGCGCAAGGAACGCGGATGCTTCGGGCCCGAAACACTCAACACCTTTGGTCGGGTGTTTGGTCTCTGGGGTGTTCACGCCAATAAGGCGAACCGATTCTCGCGAACCGTCGAGGTCGAGGCGCAGGGTGTCGCCATCGATCACCTCGAGCACGGTGGCTTCAAGCACGGTGTTTTCCAGCACGGTGGCTTCCAACACGGTGTTTTCCTTTACG
>JBMTYA010000069.1:0-7539 GCA_049454015.1 Ilumatobacteraceae bacterium
GCGACTTCGCCGACGAGCACTTCGCCGCTCTTGGAGAATGCGACGACCGAGGGCGTAGTGCGTGCACCTTCGGAGTTGGGGATGACGACGGGTTCGCCGGCTTCCAGCACCGCGACGACTGAGTTGGTGGTACCGAGGTCGATTCCTACTGCTTTTGGCATGGTGGGCCTTCTTTCTGTGGGAGCCACACCCTACCGTTGAAGACTCAAAGGTTGAGCCACCTTGGCTAAGGATTTATGTCACGCCTGAATCAAGGCCGCCGAGCACGCCCAGTTAGTGGGATTGGAGCACCGCTGCGATGCTGGCCCAGCGTGGCAGGGAGGGCACTGCCCCTTCGATCGTGGTGGCCAAGGCCCCTGCTACTGCGGCCGCCCGGAGGGCCGTTGGCAACTGCTCAAGCCCGCCGTCAAGGGCAAGGCGTGCACTCAAGGCTCCGCAGAACGCGTCACCTGCACCAGTGGTGTCAACTGGGGTCACGGGGTGCGGCGGCACGCGAGTGGTTCCCCGAGCGGTGACGAGCCGTGCACCGCGCGGCCCTTCGGTCACCACAACCGCACCGACACCGCGAGCGAGCAGCGACTCGGCACCACCCAGCAATTCCACTTCGTGTTCGTTGGGGGTGATTACGTCAAGTTGCGCAAGGAGCGCATCGGAGAGTTGGGCTGCTGGTGCTGGGTTGAGTACCACGATGGTGTCTTTGCCGGCGAGCGACGCCGCATGCTGCACAACATCGAGCGGCACCTCGAGTTGCATGAGCAGCACCCGTGCCTGCTTGATGATTGGCGCGGCAGCGTCGATGTCGCCGACCGACAAGGCGTGATTCGCTCCGGGCACCACGATGATGAGATTCTCTGCATCGTCCGAGACTCCGATCAGCGCACGACCAGTCGGTGCGTCGACCGATGCGAGATGCGCGACATCCACGCCGTCGTTTACGAACGCAGAACGCAGCGTGTCGCCGGCAGCGTCACGACCGACTGCGCCGACGAACGCGGTACGTGCGCCCGCGCGTGCTGAGGCAATCGCCTGATTGGCGCCTTTGCCGCCGCACGCTTCGAAATATCCATGCGCAGAGACGGTTTCGCCCGGGTGGGGCAGTCGCTTGGCTCGTGCAACGAGGTCGAGATTGGCCGAGCCGACGACCACCACGTCGAATGCGTCACTCGTCGACATTCTTGGGCCTTTCTCAATGAATCCTGCGGTCTAGCCTTGCCGCGTGAACGCTGCTTCGCAACCAGACACTCCTACCTCTGCAGGCGTTTCTCGCGTGGGCACCCTGGTGGTGCTGCGCCACGGCCAGAGCACGTGGAACGAACTGAACCTTTTTACTGGTTGGCACGATGTGCCGCTCAGCCCGAAAGGCGAAGCTGAGGCCGATGCTGCCGGCCGTACGTTGCGCGAAGTGGGGCTGCGTTTCGACGTCGTCTATACGTCTCTCTTGGCGCGGGCTATTGAGACGAACCGTCGTGCACTGAACACCCTTGGACAAACTCAGCTACCAGTGGAGCAGGACTGGCGGCTCAACGAACGTCACTACGGGGCGCTGCAGGGTCTCGACAAAAAGGAGACGACACAACGCCACGGTGCAGAGCAAACCAAATTGTGGCGCCGCAGCTACGACGTGCCCCCGCCCCCGGTGGACCGCTCGAGCCCGGAGCATCCAGCGAATGATCCTCGCTATTCGCACATCGACGCATCACTATTGCCGGCGACGGAGTGCTTGAAGGATGTCGTTGCACGTGTCGTGCCGTTCTGGCGCGAAGTACTGGTGCCGCTTCTGTCAGCCGGAAAGAATGTGCTCGTCGTTGCGCACGGCAACTCTCTGCGCGCACTTGCGATGCATCTCGAGAACATCACGCAAGACGCCATCGCGGAGATGAACATCCCGACTGGCGTGCCGCGAAAGTACGAATTTCACCCACGCACCGACGACGATCGAGTGCGAGATGAGTTGCGTGTGTCGTCCGTCTCGTATCTCGGAGACGCGGCCGCGATCGCAGCGGCAACAAATGCAGTCGCCAAACAAGCTGGCACCTGAGACAACCTTCACCGCTTGATTGTGCATCTTCGCACGAATTCGTGCGTACCGTGATTGTCATGCCAACAACCCTCAATCCCCTCACCACGCTTCATCACGTTCCGCTCTTCTCGTCGTGCTCAAAGAAGGATCTCGCCCGCATCGTCAAGGTGTCTGACACCGTGTCGTTCAAGGCCGGCAAAGTGCTCATCGAGCAGGGCCAGCCAGGTCGCGAAGCTTTCATCGTGCTGAAAGGCAAGGCCAGTGTGCGCCGAAACGGCAAGAAACTTGCCTCCATTGGCGCTGGTTCGATGGTCGGCGAACTCGCCCTCCTCGACCACGGCCCGCGCACAGCCACCGTCACCTGCGACACCGACTGCGACGTGCTCGTCATCAGCCAACGCCACTTCCACAGCGTGCTCGACGACGTGCCTGCGCTCTCGCACAAACTGCTCTCGACGCTGGCTTCGCGCCTGCGCGACCTCGACCGCGCCGCCGTCGGCTGAACTAACGCGTCGTCGGCCGAGCCGCGACGATCATTTCCGCCACAACTAGCGTGGCGGTCGCCATGCATGGTGACCCCGTTCCTGTCGCCACGCGCAAGCGACTGAAGCCCTATCAGCTCTCCATCTTCCTCGGCTGCGGCATCGGCATCTTCACAATGGTGTCGGGAATCATCCCGCTCATCACCGGATGGGAAAGTGACTCGGCTGTCCATCGTGAAGTGTTCGGTGGCATACCCGGGCCGTTGAAGCTTGCGTTCTACACGGTCGTCCCGATGATGCTCATCTGGGGTTCGCTGCGCTTCGCCGACCGCATCCGCAACTGGGAGCGCGGCGCACCCGACGACCGTCGCACGACGAAAAAGAACGTCAAGCGACGCCTCGCCGACTTCCGCGCCGGTGTGTACATGCGCACCCTGCTCCGTGACTCCGCAGCGGGGCTCATGCACTCAATGATCTACTTCGGTTTCCTCGTGCTGCTCGGCGTCACGACGGTGCTGGAGATCGACCATCAGATGCCGCCGGCTCTTAAGTTCTTGCATGGCGACGTGTACCGCGGGTACGCGCTCGTCGGCGACGTCGCCGGCGTTGTCTTCACTGCCGGCGTCGTGTGGGCGATTCTGCGCCGCTACGTGCAAAAGCCCTATCGCATCCGCATCAAGTCGAAGCCAGAGCACGCATGGATTCTTGGTGTCTTGCTCGCCATCGGCGTAAGCGGCTTTGGCACCGAGATGTTCCGCATCGCCGCCGAGCAAGCTGCCGGCAAGAACGTCGACTACGAACGCTGGAGCGTGGTCGGTTGGCCCCTCGCCCAGACGGTGAATGGCTTCTCACTCGACACTCTGCAGACGTGGCACCAAGGGTGGTGGGTGTTCCACGTCATCACCTTCATTGCTTTCCTTGCGTTGCTGCCGATCACGATGCTGCGCCACATCTTCACATCGCCGCTCAACATGTATCTGCGTGACCGTGAACGACCAAAGGGTGCGATGCGTGCAATGCCCAACCTCGCGGAGACGTCACTCGAGTCGTTCGGCGTGAACGCGGTCGAGAACTTCACGTGGAAGCAGCTGCTTGATCTCGACGCCTGCACGATGTGCGGCCGCTGCACGAGCGTGTGCCCGGCGCACGCGACTGGCAAGCCACTTGACCCGCGCGAGATCGTGTTGAAGAGCGGCGAAGTCATGGCTGCCACTGCCGCCCACGCGCCAGGCGGCAAGGTGTCACCGCCAATCGGCGTCGACTCCGAAATCACCGTGAGCGCAAACTCGGTATTCGAGCGCATCACCGCCGAAGAGATCTGGTCATGCACGTCATGCAAGGCGTGCGACGAGATTTGCCCTGTGAACATCGAGATTCTCGACAAGATCCTCGACATGCGTCGCTATCTCTCGCTGATGGAGAGCAACTTCCCCGCCGAACTTGGCAACGCTTACCGAGCAATGGAGAACCAGGGCAACCCGTGGGGCATGAATCAGGGCGATCGCGGCGCATGGGCAAAAGATCTCGACGTCACCGTGCTCGACCCGGGTTCTCCGCTCACCCACGAATACCTCTACTGGGTGGGTTGCGCGGGCTCATTCGACGACAAGAACAAAAAGGTCACGCAGGCGATGGCCAAGTTGTTGAAGCGCGCCGGCATCGACGTTGCAATCCTCGGGCCAAGCGAGATGTGCACTGGAGACTCAGCGCGACGAAGCGGCAACGAATACCTCTTCCAGATGCTCGCCACTCCGAACGTCGAGATGCTGAACGGCATGGGCGTGCGCAAGATCATCACGCAGTGTCCGCACTGCTTCAACACATTGAAGAACGAGTATCCGCAGCTTGGCGGTAACTACGAAGTGGTGCACCACACGCAATTGCTGGAGGACCTCATCGCATCTGGCAAGCTCGACATGAGCAACGCGTCGCTTGACGACCGCATCACCTATCACGACTCGTGCTACCTCGGTCGCCACAACGACGTGTACCTGGCACCTCGCAAGGTGGTCGGCTCAATCAAGGGCATTCAAGTGGTGGAGATGCCGCGTAACGGCACGAAAGGCATGTGCTGCGGCGCCGGTGGCGCGCGAATGTGGATGGAAGAAAACGTCGGAACAAAGGTCAATGACGAACGCGCACGCGAAGCAATTGCGACGGGTGCGACGCGCGTGGCGACTGCTTGCCCGTTCTGCTACATCATGCTCGACGACGGCGTAAAAGGCGCAGGCAAGGATGAATCACAAGTGAAAGTTGGCGACATCGCCATCCACGTGCTCGAAGCAATCGAGAACGGCGAGCGTTCGGCTACTGCACTCGGAGCACCGCTGCGCGAACCGGTCGCTGGCGAATAGACCTCGCTCACAACCAACGTCTGCGGGAGCAGACGCCGCCTCGTCAGCGGAAGTTTTCGAAGTAGCGGCTAGGTGTCGGGCCGCGTTGGCCTTGATATTTCGACCCGCGCGCACCTGAGCCGTAGGGCTTGTCGGCAGGTGTGGTCATCGTCATGAAACTCACTTGACCGATCTTCATCGACGGGTAAATCGTGATTGGCAAGTTCGCAACGTTCGACAACTCCAACGTGATGTGTCCATCGAAACCGGCGTCGATGAAACCGGCAGTCGAGTGGATGAGCAACCCGAGGCGACCGAGCGAACTTTTTCCTTCGACGCGCGCTACGAGATCGTTAGCGATTGCCACGCGCTCGAGCGTCGAGCCGAGCACGAACTCACCCGGGTGCAAGACGAATGGTTCGTCACCCTTCATTTCCACCAGTTCGGTGAGGTCGGTGAGATCTTTCTTTACGTCGATGATTGCCGTCGTGTGGTTGCGGAACACGCGGAAGAGGTTCGACACCTTCACGTCAATTGACGACGGTTGCAAGCATGCTTCGTCGAACGGGTCGATGATGATGCGCTTGGCCGCCATGGCTTCGCGGATGGAGCGATCAGAGAGGATCACGGCGCAACAACCTTAGTAAGACGCGGATTTCGCGGCGAAAGGACGTTGGTACGCTTCGAGACGACGCTGGTGCAGCGCCGCTGGCGGGTGTAGTTCAATGGCAGAACATCAGCTTCCCAAGCTGAGAACGCGGGTTCGATTCCCGTCACCCGCTCTGAGACGAATCAGCCAACCGCGATCAGCGTGAACAGCGCCCAGAGCGCGGCCACGAGACCAAGCAACGCCATCGCGAGACTTCGCGCCCTCGGGGCTTGCGTCAACTCCCCTTCTTCACGGGGTGCTTCGCGCGGTCGTAACACCGCGGCCACGTTGCCGACGAACATCGCACCGCCAAACGCCAGCACGAGCCATGCCAGAAGGTCTTCACCGAGGAACATGTCGTTACTGCCTAGCTAGAGCCCTGGTGAAGAGGTGCCTTCGAAGTAGTTCTCGAACCGGGTGAAAGGTTCGATCCAGGCGAGCTTCACACTGTCGGTGCGGCCAGCGCGGTGCTTGGCGACGATCAACTCGGCGGTGCCACGCGCCGCAGTGGAGTCGCCGGCAGCCTCGCCTCGATAGATGAACATAACGACGTCGGCGTCCTGTTCGATGGCGCCTGATTCGCGCAAGTCGGAAAGGTTCGGGCGTTTGTCGCCGCGGTTCTCCAAGTTTCGGCTCAACTGGCTGAGTGCCACAATCGGCACATTGAATTCGCGGGCCATCAACTTGAGGTTGCGGCTGATGTCGCTCACTTCAAGCTGACGGTTTTCCACTTTGGCATCGCCGCCCATCAGCTGCAAGTAGTCGATGACGATGAGTGCGAGGTCGCCCTGGGCAAGGCGCACGCGTCGCGCACGGGCGCGCATCGAACCGACCGACGTCGACGGCGAGTCGTCGATGATGAGCGGAATATCAAGCCGGCCGACGGCACGTCCGATCTCTGTCCATTGGCGCTCGCTCGGTGCGGCGCCACGCAACACTTCTGACGGAACGCTTGCCTCGCTCGCCAGCACACGCTGCGAAAGTTCGTACGCGCTCATTTCGAGGCTGAAAAAAATAACCGGTCGCATCGTGTTGCGCGCAACATTGACCGCCATATTGAGCGCGAGTGCACTCTTACCCATGCCGGGTCGAGCACCAATCACGTTCAGTGCACCTGGCTGCAAGCCGAGCAGCAGCTCGTCCAGCTTGGTGAAGCCAGTCGGCACACCCGTCATTGAGTTCGGGTTGTTCCAACGTTCTTCGATGGTCTCAAGTGATTGCGTCAACAGCTCGCCGAGCTGCTGGGCACCCTCGTTCAACTTGCCAGCGGAGACGTCGTAGATCTTGCTCTCTGCTTCGTCAAGCGCTTGGTCAACGTCGGGCGGTTCGCTGTATGCAATTTCTGCGATTGCTGCTGCAGCGGTGATGACACGGCGCAGTTTCGACGCATCACGCACGATCTTGGCGTAACGTTCGGCGCTCGAAATCGCAGGCGTCGCATTTTGCAGTCGTACGAGGGCATCAAGGCCGCCGATGCCCTCCAACTTGGCTGCCTTGCGCAACTCTTCGCCAACGGTGACCGGGTCAACTGGTTCGCCGGCGATGCTGAGCGATCGGATCGCATCGAAAATGCTGCGGTGCGCGGGCTTGTAAAAGTCTTGGTCGTTCAGACCAAGTTCGAGCACCGTCGCGATCGCTTCATCAGAAAGCATCATTGCGCCGAGCAACGACGCTTCTGCATCCACGTTGTGAGGCGGGATGCGCGGCTTGCCACCATCTGCGTCGCCGCGGCGAATATCAGTAATCGTCACCCGTCTACCTTTGTCTCTCTGCCCTGTTGATCACAAGGGGAACAACCCTGTGAATTGCCCGTGGTTATGCGGTGGATGACTTGTGGTCAGCCTGTGCACACGCTGTGGACAATAGTGCGGGGGTGTGAGCCGACTCCGACGAGCGGGGGCGGTTCGGCGGTGAGGGGCTGTGTGACCGTGCGGTGCGGTGCGGTTGAGCTCAGCCGGCGCGGACGTCCACGTTTAGCGTGCCGCGCACATCAGCAAACAATGCGACCGTCACTTTGTGCGTGCCGACTTCGCGGATTGGCGACTCAATCGACAC
>JBMTYA010000070.1:0-7504 GCA_049454015.1 Ilumatobacteraceae bacterium
CAAAGGCAACGACTTCTTCGACATGGTCGATGCGACGCGCGCGACGCCGGTCAACCTCCGCTCGTAAGCGGCGCCGCGTCCGTCGCCGCGCAACAGCAAAGCGAACGCGCCGCGCGACGACACGTAGGGCAACGACGCGGACCTCTCCGACACGAGGCAACCCAGACGGCGAGATGAGCGCACTCGAGCGAGAGCGCATCACATGTGCCCTGTCGGCGTGGCGTGGCGAGCCCGGCATGTGCCAGTGGTGTAACGCAGACATCGACTCGCCTCGACGACGCACATGGTGTAGCGACACCTGCGGTCGCGCATGGCAGCGGCATCACATCTGGCGATTCGCTCGTGCGGCGGCCAAGCGACGCGCGAAGTATTACTGCCAACGACCGGGCTGCACTGCTCAACGACGTGACTGCGAAGTGAACCACAAGGCGGCGCGCAACGGCGGCGGCTACGGCCCTGGTTGCCACCACCATCTCGACCCCGACCACAACGGGCTTGGCGGTCTCGAGGTGCTGTGTCGCGCGCACCACCGCGAAGTGACGACGGCGCAAGCCAAAGAACGAGCTGCGCTTCGACGCGCCGCTCGGCAGGCATCAACGGTCGACGTGACTACGGATTCGTCGTCGTCGACTGAGCCTTGATACCGGTGTCGTCGCGGAACCGCGGGTCGAGGCACGACGCTTCTCGGAACGGCGCATAGTCGAGCGCCCGCGCAATGGTCTGCGCGAGGATTGTGCGCCCAGTCTCAGAAAGATGAATCTTGTCGGGGCCGGCGACGCCCTTTAGTTTCATCACGGTCGACCAATCCAAAACGTGCACGTGGTCGTTCTCGGCCGCTGATGCCTTGATGATCTTGTTCACGGTCTTCTGTGCGCTGCGAAACTCACCGGTGGTCAACACCACGGTTTCCACACCGCGCGTGATCTCGAACATCTTGTCGAACTGCTTTCGTAACGAAGCCTCGTTGCCGTCGAAGTTCGTGCCTAGATAAATGATGACGACGTCCCACACCGCATCAATACGTCGCTGCAACACTTCGACACCGAACGACGCAAACCGGCCTGGCTCCGCTTCGACTGCAACTTGCCAGCCGAGAGGCTTCAAGACGTTGCACATCTCCCCGCCATAACGCTTTGCGGTGGAGGCGAAAATTGAGTCGCCGACGAGCAGCACTCGGTTGCCATCAACTCGTCCGCCGACCGGCCCGCCCTCGGGCATCGGCAGTTCGAGCTCCGCGCCGTCCGGAAGGGTGACGGGCGCCCAGAAGTCGTAACCCGGAAGCCGCCCCACACCATCGAGCACTCCGGCGTCGGGTTGCGCCGACTCGTCGGCAGAACACCCTGCGATGATCGAGAGCACGGCAGCGATGAACGCAGCGCTCATTGCGCGACTTCGGGAGCGAGATGTCGCGTGCTTCGAAGTGTTGGGATGAGCGGAGGTCATGATGGCTTCAAGTCTTCGAATCGGTCGACGTCGCGCAACTGCTTGAACTTCATCCACCACACACCCACAATGCCAAGCGTGAAGACTCCGCCACCAACAACCGTCGCCGGAACGCCGACTGCTGCGGCAGCAACACCCGACTCGAATGCTCCGAGCTCGTTAGTCGCACCGATAAATACATTTTCCACCGCCGACACGCGGCCGCGTTTGTCATCGGGGGTCACGAGCGGCACGATCGAGCCGCGAACGAACACGCTCACCATGTCGGCACCGTGAATGACGAGGATTGCGACGAAGGCAATCCAGTAGGTGCGAGTGAGACCGAGCACGATGGTGCCGACACCGAACACTCCGACAGCGACGAGCAGCCACTTGCCAACATGTCGACGCAGGGGCCGAATTGCAAGCAACAGAGCCACGCCACCAGCGCCGATGCCCGCAGCGGCACGCAACCAGCCGTATGCGATGTTGCCGACACCGAGTCGTTCCTCCGCGATTACCGGCAGCAATGCCACCGCGCCACCAAAGAGCACGGCAAACAAGTCGAGTGCGATCGCTGCAAACAGAATCGGTGTGCGACGAATGTAACTGAGGCCCTCGATCGCCGAGCGAAGAGTCGGACGCTCGGTGCCACTGACACCTCGCAACTCCCCTGATGCATCATCTGCCGCACGCTGGGTCGGCGGTACGCGCACGGTGGAGAACGACGTAATTGCACACACGATGAGCGCAGAACCAACCAGGTAAGCGAGCACAGGAGATGCCGAATACAAAAAACCCGATGCCGCTGGGCCAATGATGCCCGCTGAAGTCCACACCGTGGAGTACAGCGCAATCATCTGGGGCAGCCGACCTTCAGGTGCGATGGCTGCCGCAATCGGGCGCATTGATGGCGCCAGAAACGCGCGCGAACCGCCGTAGAGAATCGCAATCATGAAGATCGGAAACACCCCGGTCGGTTCGGTAGACGCGTACCACGCCAGGAGCAGCGCCGAAGCGAGCTCGCCGAGCATCGCGAATTGCGAGATGCGCTTGCGGTTGTAACGGTCAGCAACCGTGCCCGTCACGAAGACGAGCAGCGCTATGGGAAGGAACTCCGCCAACCCCAGCCAGCCAAGGTCGAGCTCACGCTTGGTGATGTCGTACACCTGTTTGGCAAGCGTGGTGACCTGCAACGTCAACCCGACATAAAGGAGGATGTTTGCCGAGATATACGCGGCTACCGACGGAGCCCGCAGAATCTCGAGCAAAGGTGCGCGACCCGACTTATTTTCCGGAGGCACGACGTCACTAGGTTAGTGAACCGTGGCGCTATCAAAGTTGGCAGTCGAGACGCGCTTCATGCCGGCGCTCGAACAAGCCGCACTTGTGCGCGACAAAAAAGTTTCGGCGCTCGAACTGCTCAATGCAGCAATCGAGCGTTACGAGGCGTACAACCCGAAAATCAACGCCGTCAACATCGTGTGGCTCGAACATGGGCGAGAGCTCGCGAAGAAAGCGGATGCCTTGCGCGACAAATCCGCTACGAACGCACCATTCCACGGCGTGCCGACGTTGTTCAAAGACCTGCACACGATGTACGCCGGCCAACGCATCAGCAACGGCAACAAAGCACTGAAGAATGCGGGATACATCGCAACGCAGAACACGGTGATGGTCGACCGCTTCCTCAGTGCTGGCTTCGTACCGTTCGGTCGAACAAACAGCTGCGAATGGGGCAGCCTGCCTGTGACTGAGCCAGAGGCATGGGGGCCGACGCGCAACCCGCACGACTTGTCGCGCACGTGCGGTGGGTCGAGCGGCGGCTCAGGTTCGGCAGTGGCAGCGGGCATCGTGGGCCTCGCACACGCCAGCGACGGCGGCGGAAGCATCCGCATCCCGGCTTCGTGCAATGGCCTCGTGGGGTTGAAGCCGAGTCGTGGTCGTATCTCAGTCGGACCGTTCCGCGACGAGTTTGGTTTCGGAGTCGAACTTTGTGTTTCACACACCGTCGCCGATACAGCCGCACTCCTTGACGCCGTGCACGGCCCCGGGGTCGGCGATGGCGTAATCGCACCGCCGCCTTCGCGACCGTACTTGCAGGAAGTTGGAGCACCCGTCGGCTCGCTACGAATCGGATTGCTCGACCACGACCCGCTCGGCGTGCCAGTTGACGCCGAGTGCCGCGACGCCGCGCGCAACACCGCCAAGTTGCTCGAGTCGCTCGGACACAACGTCGAAGAGTCGTGGCCGTCCGCCATGGGTGACTCATCGTTCCCGCCGCGCTTCGGAGCGATGTGGGCTACCGGACAGGCAGTGAGCCGCGATGCGCTGGCCACCATGCTTGGCCGGCCAGTGACGAGCGACGACATCGAAGCCGTGAACTGGGAGCAGGCCGAGCGATCCTCGAAGGCTTCAGCATTCGACTATGCGAAATCAATGAATGCTGCCGCTGCATTTCGGCGGTCAATCTCTGAGTGGTGGCACGGCGGTTTTGACCTTCTGCTCTCGCCAACACTCTCCAAGATTCCATTCCCCGTCGGGTCGTTCACGAACGACCCGAACGACCCACTGAAGCCCTCGAGGCTGGCGACTGAATGGGTGCGTTTCACGGCGCAGTTCAACATGTCGGGTCAGCCAGCCATCAGCCTCCCCCTGGGTCGCACGTCGAGCGGCCTGCCCGTCGGCGTGCAGTTGGTGGCCGCCTACGGCCGCGAAGATCTGCTCATTCGCGTGGCGGCACAACTTGAAGCTGCCGCTCCGTGGAAGAGTTTTACGCCAACTGCACTCGACTGAAGTGCTCGCCGAGGCGCTCATTCGGCTCAACTGTCTTCCGAGCGAGCGCGACCGATAACCTCGCCTCATGCGCGTACGTGTCGACGAAGCCTCCTGCCAGGGCCAGCAAATGTGTTCCATCGCCGCCCCCGAGGTCTTCGGCAGCGACGAACTCGGGCACGCGACCGTGCTCATTGACGGCGACGTGCCCGACAACTTGCACGCCAAAGTGCGTCGGGCGCAAGCCAATTGCCCCGAAGACGCCATCATCATCGAGGAGTAGATATGACGACACTTGAAGAAAACTCCGGGCCCGTCACCGACCCAACGTCTGACTACAACATCTTTGATCCGGAGTTTGTGCGCGACCCTTACCCAACGATGAGCGAGATTCGCGAATCAAAATGCCCGATCGCACACACCGACCGCTGGGGTGGCTCGTGGTTTCCGACGCGATACGAAGACGTCGTTGCCATCGCGCAGGAGCATGAAATCTTCACGTCGCGAAGCATCACCGTGACGGCGAGCCCTCTCGCCCAGGCCGAGGGTCCTTACGCCGGTATCGCCGCGCCACCAATCACTAGCGATCCGCCCGACCACCACTGGCACCGCCGCTTGATTTTGCCCGTCTTTGCGCCGCAGTCGGTGGCGAAGTACGAGCAAGGCACGCGTGACTTGTGCAATCGTCTGATCGACGGCTTCATCAGCAAGGGAGAGGCCGACGCTGGCACCGACTATGCGCAGCAGATTCCGGTGCGCGTCATCTCCGCGATGCTCGGCGTACGCGACGACATGGCTGACGAGTTCGTCGGCTGGGTTCGCGGCGTGCTCGAGGTCGGGCTCACCGACCCCGTCGTGAGGCTGGAGAACCGCCGCAAGATCATCAACTTCTTCCGTAACGAACTCGAGGAGCGCAAGAAGAACCCGCGCGAGAACGACCTCATCACCGACCTGCTGAACTCCGGTGACAGGTACCCCGTCACCGATCAATACGTGCTCGGAGTATGCAACCTCATGCTTGTCGCTGGTATCGACACCACGTGGAGTGCGATCGGGTCATCGCTCTGGCACCTCGCCCAGCACCCCGAGCACTGCAAGCAATTGCGCGAGAACCCCGACTTGTGGCCGACGGCGGTGGAAGAACTGCTGCGTGCCTACTCACCCGTCACGATGGCCCGCATCGTCGATCGCGACATCGAGTTTCAGGGCTGCCCGATGAAGGCCGGAGACCGCATTTTGATGGCCTTTCCGGCCGCCAATCGCGACCCCCGCCAGTTCGAGCACCCCGACCAGGTCATCCTCGATCGCGAGCACAACCGCCACGTGGCGTTCGGCTCAGGCATCCACCGATGTGCGGGCTCGAACCTCGCCCGACTTGAACTGCGGGTGGCCCTCCAGGTGTGGCTGGAGCGCATTCCGGAGTTCTCGCTCGTCGACCCGAAGAGCGTCACCTGGGCAGGCGGTCAGGTGCACGGCCCGCGCGTCTGTCGCGTGCGGTTCTAGGCGAGTCAGCCTCGCCTTCACCCGTCGTCCGCTGCGCACGAACCGCAGGACGAGCATCACCAGCCATCCACCACCCGTGTAATAGGGTGGGCGTCTATGAAGAAAAATGAACTCATCAACGCAGTAGCAATTCACGCCGACGTCGAGAGGAAAGTGGCGAAAGCCGTTATCGAGGGAACGGTCGATGTCATCCTGGCCAATGTGGCCAAGGGTGAGATCGTCAACATCTCGGGCTTCGCCAAGTTCTTCAAGAAGAAGCGCCCAGCACGTATCGGTCGCAACCCGGCAACGGGTGAGCAGATCCAGATCAAGGCGAAGACCGTCGCCAAGATCACCGCGCTGAAGGGCTTCAAGGACATCGCGCTTGGCGTTGCTCCTGCCCCGAAGTTGAACACCTCGCGTAAGGCTCCGGCCCCCGCGAAGAAGCCCGCCAAGAAGAAGCGCTAACCCGCTCTTTCTTCGCCGCCGGCGGCGGCAACTGCGAGCAATCGCACTGCCCCGCCGGCGCGAGGGTTTTCTATGACCCTCGCATCTCCTGCCGAGTGGAGCCTTGACTCCTCGGTTCGCTATCTCAACCACGGGTCGTTCGGCGCCGTCCCGAATGAAGTCGCGCGAGTGCAAGATGCAATTCGCGACGAGATGGAACGCAACCCGAATCTGTTTTTCCGCTCGCGTCTGCCAGCGATGCTCGCCGATGCTCGGGCGAAGTGCGCTGCCTCGCTCGGCGTGACTGGCAACGACCTCGCGTTTGTGCCTAATGCGTCGCAGGGCGTGATTGCTGCTGCCGCATCGGTGGTGCGGCGCGGCACGAAGATCGCGACGATGTCGTCGAACTACGGCGGCGTGGTGCTGGGGCTGCGTTCGCTTGCACGACGAGCCGATGCAGAGCTGCGGGAGCTGCCCGCTCGGCCACCTTCCCAGGCGACACCAACGTCGTGCGTGTCAGAGGTTGTCGACCAACTCGATGATGTCGACGTGCTGGTCATCGACCACATCGTCGCCACCAGCGCACAGTTGAACCCCGTCGCCGAGATTGCCGCAGCCGTGCGGGCCGTGCGACCCGATTGCTTCATCGTGGTGGATGCGGCACACGTTGCAGGACAACTTGTGCCGGCGATTCCCGCAGGCATCGACGCATGGGTGAGCAACTTTCACAAGTGGGTCGCTGCACCGCGGCCGTCAGCGGCGCTCGTTGCGTGCTCTGAGCGTGCGCGAACAGCCCTCGAACCGCTCGCCGGAAGCTGGAACGCCCAACGTGGATTCCCTCTTTCGTTCGACACACAGGGCACTGCCGACTTGTCGGCATATCTCGCGACGCCGGCGGCGTTCGAATTCTTGTCGCGCTGGTCGTGGGCCGAGCGTGACGCGCATTGTCGTCGGGTCGTGGGTGGGGCTGCCGAGATGTTGGCTGACGCCTGGGGTGTCGAGTTGTCGACTCACCCTGAGTTGCGGGCGCCGAACATGCGAATCGTGCCGTTGCCTGGTGCGCGGAAACTCGACACCGCGGCCGAGGATGCATTGATTACTGCAGCGCGCGAGAGGCTCCATGCAGAGATTGCTGTTACGAGCCCCGGTGGCGTCACGGGTGTGCGTTTGTCGGCGTTTCTTTACAACGAAGTCGCTGACTACGAGTGCCTCGTGGGTCTGCCCGCTCTCGCGCGCTGACTGGAACTGCGGCCGCGTGCCGCGAGCTGTCATCAAACTGGCACTCCCAACGGGATTTGAACCCGTGCCGCAGCCTTGAGAGGGCTGTGTCCTAGGCCGCTAGACGATGGGAGCCTGAACGGCTCATCACGCTATCGCT
>JBMTYA010000071.1:0-7430 GCA_049454015.1 Ilumatobacteraceae bacterium
TTCAAGCACGGTGTTTTCCAGCACGGTGGCTTCCAACACGGTGTTTTCCTTTACGGCGGCTTGGTCTTGGTTGACCGTGTGGTCAGTGGCATCTTCACTGCACGCCGCGAGGCCGAACAACACCGCTACCTGAGCCAGGTTGACGATCAGGCGACGGGCTCGGTGCGACATGGCTCGATGCAATACGGCTCGATGCGACACGATTCGTCCTCCGAGCGATGTGTGCACCGTCAGCCTCGAGAGGCAGCGCTAACGACTGGCACAACTACGGTGGAGCCATGGCTGGTGGTGTCCCCAACAATTTCGGTCTCGGTCGCGTGGGTGTCTGGACTTTCGCACTCGACTTGCAGCCGATGCGCAAGTCGCAAGAGACCGCACAAGAACTTGAAGATCTTGGTTACGGCTGTATTTGGGTGCCCGAAGCCGTGGGCAGAGAACCGTTCGCGTCGTGTGCCTTGCTCTTGTCGGGCACGAAGCGAATTGGCGTAGCGACGGGAATCGCGTCGATGTATGCGCGCTCGGCGATCACGATGCAAGCGGGCTTAAAGACTCTCACCGAGGCATTCGGCGAACGATTCACGCTCGGCATCGGCGCGAGCCACGAGCACATGGCGACCAAGTTGCACAAGAGCAGCTACGACAAGCCATATTCGACGATGGTCGCGTATCTCGACCAGATGGATAAGGGAATCTTTGCGGCAGCACCTCCGACCACCACGCCACGTCGCGTGCTCGCCGCACTCGGGCCGCGCATGCTCGCACTTTCTGCCGAGCGCGGTCTCGGCGCCCACCCGTACCTCGTTCCGCCGGAGCACACGCACATGGCGCGCAACGTGCTCGGTGACGGCCCGTTGCTTGCGCCCGAGCAGGCGGTGTTGCTCGAGACTGACCCAGCGAAAGCGCGCGAGGTGGCACGCAAGTTCATGGCCACTTACATCCGCCTGCCGAACTACGCCAACAACTTGCGCAGGCTCGGCTACACAGACGACGACATCGGCGATGCGACGAAGCCCCCGAGTGACCGCATGGTCGATGCCATCGTCGCGTGGGGCACGCTCGACCAGGCAGTTGCTCGCGTGAAGGCGCATTTTGACGCTGGTGCCTCGCACGTGAGCATCCAAGTGCTCGACGCTGATCCGATGGCGCTACCGATGCGACAGTGGCGCGAATTCGCCGCCGCGACCAAACACCTCTAGACGGGCACCCGCAGCCAAGCGAGTCGCGTCACGGCGTCAGATGCCGAGTTAGGCGCGGTCAGACTCCGAGCACCCGCCGCTGCAACTTGCGCATCCCGCCCATCCACCGCGCATGCTCGGTGGCCTTCACCTTCATGTAGTCGGCCACTTCGGGGTGCGGAAGGATGAAGAAGCGTTCTTCGACGAGTGCGTCATGCGTGAAGTCGGCTACCTGCGACGGCTCGAGCACTGCGCCAACCGCGCGAACCACGTTGGTTTCGTTCGGTGGTGTGTTCGGTCGGTCGCCCGTGCGCAGCATCGCGGTGTTCACGCCTTGCGGGCACAGGCAACTCACGGAGATGCCGCGCGACCCGTAGGTAATGGAGAGCCACTCGGCGAAAGCAACAGCCGCATGCTTCGTAACTGAGTACGGAGCCGACCCGATCTGCGCCAACACTCCGGCCGCGCTGGCAGTGACGGCGAAGTATCCCTTGCCGGCCGCGAGCCACTCAGGCATTAGGTACTTCGCTGCCCAGCGATGTGCGTGCACGTTGACATCGAACGAAACATTCCACTCGTTCTCGCTCGCCGAGAGATCACTGCCCAGCGCGACGCCTGCGTTGGCAAAGAACAAGTCGATATGCCCTGCGAGTCGCCGCGACTCGCTCACGAGGCGAGCGTTCTCCTCTTCGTGGGCCACGTCGGCTTCTACGACGAACGCCGACCCGGCACGCTTTGCATTGAGCCGTGCGGCCAGTGCTGCAACGTTCGTGCCTGGGCGGTCACTTAACACCACGGTGGCCCCGGCGTCGTGAAATCGTTCACCAAGTGCCGAACCGATGCCACCGCCTGCACCCGTCACGACGGTGACCGCGTTGGCGAAGTTCACAGCACGATGTTATGCCGAGCGTGCGTATCCGACAGAGTGGAAGAAGCCGGGAGTAGCCTCTCGCGGCAAGAACAAAGAGGAAGGAAATCGCAGTGACCGAGACGATCCAGCGAAACGCATCTCACGACGTAGTCGTCTTGGCCGAGGCCATTGAAGTCATCGACAAGGCGCTCTCGGAGATCGGGCAGCGTCAACTGGTCACGACGACCGAGGTGGCGGATTTGTTGCTCGACGTTCGCCAGTTGCTCAGCGAAAAAGCCGACTCCACCACTTCTTCATCGAAGTAACGGTCGGCTTCGAAGAAGCAGCCTGCTCTGCAGTCGCCGCCGTACGCGGCGCAGATTGAATCAACCTGTTGAGCGATCGCTCAATCTCATCGCGCAGTAGCTCTGGTTGCTCGACTGCTGCACTGTCGATGTGCACGCCAATGTCGAGTGAACCGTTGTAGGAGAGCAGCGTGGCATTGAACGCCACACCGCCGAGCGGGCCAACCGGATAGTTCTCGGTGATGAGAGCACCAGCGATGTAGAGCGGAATGCCGCCGCTGCGCACGTTCGACGTGGCGAAGTCGATTGATTGGCTCTGGGTGCGGGCGATGCGGGTGAGCACCGACGTGGGCAGGTTTGCCGAGAGGGTCGCCAGCGTGTCGAGCGAGGCGCTCTTTGCGCCTTCTCGTGCTTGGTCGAGAGCTTCTTGCACTGCAACGAAGCGTTCAGTGATGGGCATGTCGCTCGTTGGCACGAGCAGTTTGGCGAGCGAGAACGCATTGCTGCCCGAGGTTTCGGTACGAGTGCTGATGGCAATCGACGTTCGCAGTGACTCAACCGGCGCACCGAGCTTGCGATGATAAGCACCGGCGCCGTCGGCGACGGCGGTAACGAAGGCAGTGTTGAGTTTTCCGCCGAGTGCCCGGCTGGCGTCGAGCAGTTCTCGGTACGGCACACGAACCGTCTCCAACCGTCGCTGCAACGAACGTCGCTTCCACAACGGTGATCGGGCTGCGTCGACTTCGCCCATCTGTGCGAGCAATCCGCGCACCGAGTCGTTGGCTTGCGTCGCCATCGACGGCAGCTTTGCGGGGTCGGTGAGTACGTCGCGAACTTGTTTGAGTAGCCCAATCGGCACGCGAAGTGCGTCGGTCATCGATGAACGCAACAAGTCGACGGGCTCATCGCCGGCGAGCTGTGGTTCCGGTGCCGGCGGTTCGGGCAATGGTGGAGGAAGTGGGGCGTTTCGCTCGAGGTCGATGAACTGCAGCGAGAGCAGCACTCCGCCTTGGCCGTCAGCCACCGTGTGGTGCAACTTGACGATCATCGCGCCGCGACCACCGCTCAAGCCTTCGACTGATACGAACTGCCACAGCGGTCGTGTGCGCTCGAATGGATCGTTGACGATGAGCGTCGCTAAATCAAGCAACTGTCGCAATGAACCTGGTTCAGGCAGACAGATGCGTCGCACGTGATAGTCGATATTGAATTCGGGGTCGTCGACCCATTTCGGTGCGCCGAGAGCGGCGGGCGTCGGGCGAACCTTCTGGCGAAGTCGTGGCACGGCGATGGTCGCTCGTTCAAGACGTTGCTTGAATGCCGAGAAATTGAGCGGGCGGTCGAGCACGGTGACGTTGCCGAACGTGGAGTTGAGGAACGGGTCTTTTTCCAGCCGCCACATGAGGCCTTCGGCGTCGCTCATGCGCGAGTCGAATCGAGGCATCTGAGCCTCGGTGTCGGGAGAAATCGGGTCAGTGTTCACGTGATGGTCGCGGTGAACTGCAGGGCAATCGTGCCGAGCAGTGCACCGACGACCGAGCCTACGACGATGTCGCTCACGTGGTGAATTCGTACCACGACGCGACTCGACGCAACGATGACAGCGATCACGAAGAACGCAGTGGTGGCAGCGGTGCTGGTCCAGCCGCTCAATACGACGGAGGCAAAAAACGCAGATGACGCATGGCCGCTTGGGAAACTGCTGGTGAGCGGGCGTCGCACGGTGAAGCGATCATCGCCTGCGGCGGTCGGCCGAGTGCGTCGAAAGAAGCGCTTCACGCCCTGGTTGAGAAAGAGGCTCTCTGCACCCATCAGGGCGGCGAGCACGACGGCCTGTCCCCAAGAAAGCGCTCCGGTAAGCGCTCCGACCACACCAATCACGTGCCAGATGGCGCCGAAGTCACCGACGGCGCTCGCAGTGTTGAACACATAGACGAGCAAGCGGGTATTGCGCAGCGGTTCGAACCATGCATCGAGCCGCTCGTCGAGCCGGTCGATGCGCGAGACGAACGAATTCATGCCGACTCCGGTAGGCCGACCTGGCGTCGTCGCAGTTGCACTCGCACGCTTGCTTCGGCCTTGGCATTGCCAATGTCTCCGCCGTGCGCGGGGCACCATTCGCGGAAGTCGCACCACTCGCACAACTTGGTGACGTTGGTGGTGAACTCGCCAGTTGACTTTCCGGCCTCGATTGCCCCGAACACTCGTCGCGCCGTGTCACGCACCTCGTTGAGCGTGTCGGTGGTGACCACCTGCGACACGACGCGCTGCTGCTTCGTGTACTGATCTTTTGGGCCACCCAGGTAGTAGATGCGCACGGAGTGCGGCGTTTCGTTCAATTGCGTCTCACACATGAGCGCGTAGTACGTGAGTTGGCGGAAGTAGTCGGTGGAGTATTGCGCAATCTTGGGTGCACCGGTCTTGTAGTCGCTAACGACGAGACCTTGCGTGTCGCGCTCGAGCCGGTCGATGAACCCGGCGATCTCGAACTCACCGAGCGGGGCACTGACCCACTTTTCGAGTTCGACTACCTGAGCCTCCGACGGGTGCTCGATTCGGTAGTACGCGCGCACGCACTCGCGCGAAGACTCCCAAAAGTGTTCTTGGTCGCCGTCGTCGAGTGCGAGGAGACGCCAATCGTCGCGCAGGCGGAACTCGCGTTGCGCGGTGTCGAAGTCTTCTCTTGCTGCATCGTTGGTGCGCTGGTCGTGCGCACGTGCAAGCAGCAGCTCGAGCACGCGGTGCACGAAGGAGCCGCGCACCATCGCTTCGCTCGGCAGCGTTGGCACCGACTCGATGTATTGGAAGCGATACTTCATCGGGCAACCGACGAAGGTGTTTATGCGCGAGGGCGAGAGTCGCGGGAGTTTTGGTTTGGGCGAACTCTTCGCAGCAGGCATGCTTTCGCCAGATTAGGCGCGCGGTGTGTTACGGCGCAGAGATGCTGCCAGCCACTTCGCTGACGAACTGGGCAAAGCGTTCGGGTGCG
The DNA here is from genome assembly GCA_049454015.1 of Ilumatobacteraceae bacterium. Classification (GTDB taxonomy): domain Bacteria; phylum Actinomycetota; class Acidimicrobiia; order Acidimicrobiales; family Ilumatobacteraceae; genus F1-60-MAGs027. The sequence continues at coordinate 5,320 of JBMTYA010000071.1, forward strand.
TCAAGCGGGCCGAAGTGGCCGAGGTCGCGCCACTCGACGAACGTGCACGAGGGGATGCGTTCGGCGATGCGCGGGGCAATGCCGGCCGGCGACATGTCGGCGTGCCGGCCCGCCATCACCCAGGTGGGCACAGTGAGTTCACCAAGGCGTGCCCACGTGTCGTGCATCGCCCCCATTTCGTAAGTCTGCGCTTCAAACTCGGGGTCGCATTTGATCTCAACGCTGCCGTCTTGTTGCGAAAAGCCATGCCGTACGTACGCCTCGAGCGAATCAGGGTGCAGTGAAGAAAGCGGCGGCTTCGAGGAGAAGTTGGCGATGGCGTCGTTATAGGTGGGGAAACTTCGGCGTCTTCGGCGGGTCACGTCGGCGAGCGGATTCTCCCGCGCCGGAGCATTGCGCACCTCCGGCGGGAAGATGATCGGCTCGAACACGATGAGCGCAGCAAAGAGCGCCGGTTCGCGCAGTGCTGCCATCACGAGCCCAGCGCCACCCATCGAGTGGCCGACGCCGATGACGCGTCGACCACCGAAACGCTGCACGGTGTCGCGCGCGACAGCGAGTGCGTCGTCACCGAAGCCTTCCCACGAGAGCTTCCAACCTGCGGGTGCAGCGGTATCGCCGTAGCCGCGGTAGTCAAATGTCGTGCGGTCAAAGCCCGGCAAGTGCGCGGCGACCGGCGCGAAGACTCGGCCGTGAAAACCCGTCGCGTGAGAGAACAGCACGGTCTCGCGCGTCGAGTTCGCAGGTTCGTCGTACACCACGACGCGCACACCGTCAGACGAGGCCACGAGCCGTGTAGAGCGATCAAACACGTCGCTCAACCTATGCGACGCATCAGTATGCTCGCCGCATGATTGACATGGCAGCTGCGTTGCTGCCCGGCGAAGATCACCCATTTCGTCGCGAGATTCGAAAGTGGCTCGAGCAACACGAGAAGCCCTCAGGCGAAGAGTTGGCTCGCCGTGGGCTTGTCGCACCGCACTGGCCGCGACCGTGGGGGCTTGACGCATCACCCATCGAACAACTGATTGTCGACGACGAGCTTCGTCGCGCCGGAGTGCAGCGACCGACGAACCCAATTGGCATCGGGTGGGCTGGCCCGACCATCGTGCTCGCCGGCTCGCAAGAACAAAAGGATCAATATCTCTTCGACTTGCTCTCGGGCAAGCATTTTTGGTGTCAGCTCTTCAGTGAACCAGAGAGTGGGAGTGACTTGGCCAGCCTGCGCACCAGTGCGGTGCGTGACGGCGACGAATGGGTCATCAACGGCCAGAAGATCTGGACCTCAGTCGCGCAGTACGCGCAGTACGGCATCTTGCTCGCGCGCACCGATACGCGCGCCGACAAGCACCACGGCATCACGTACTTCATTTGTCCGATGCGCAGCGAAGGAATCGAGATTCGGCCAATTCGTGAGATGACGGGTGGAACCACATTCAACGAAGTGTTCTTCACCAACGTGCGCATACCGCACGCCAACGTGGTTGGTGAAGTACACGACGGATGGCGCCTGGCTCGAGTGACGCTCAGCAACGAGCGCGTGTCGCTGTCGACCGGCGGGGCTCTGTGGGGGAGAGGTCCGAGTGCGACAGACGTCGTGAACGCTGCACGTGCTATGCGTGCTCGAGGTGCCGTGCTCGACGCCCAGACTCGCGGTGCGATCACACGTCTCTTCGAACGGCATGTGTTGCTCGAACTCATCCGCATGCGCACGTTGGTGCAGCGCATTGCCGGTGCTGAGCCCGGGCCAGAGGCGAGCGTGCGCAAGATCCTCGCCGATGAGCACGGTCAGGAGGTCATGGACGTGGGCTTGCGACTTGTCGGGGCGGCAGGGCTCCTCATGGGCGGGGTCGGGCCGGTGGTACCCCCGGAGGCGGCGATGTTTGCCAGCCGGGAGTGGGGAGAAGGCGCTCTGTTTGCTCGCGCCCTTACCATCGGGGGCGGTACGGGCGAAGTTCAGCGAAATATTCTCGCAGAACGCGTGCTGGGGTTGCCCCGTGACGCCGCGCCAACTACCTTTTCTGCCCATGGCAACCAAGCGTCGTAAACCCACCAAGAAGAAGTCGGCAAAGAAGAAGACCGCGAAGAAAAAGCCAGCGAAGAAGGCGAAG
>JBMTYA010000072.1:0-7068 GCA_049454015.1 Ilumatobacteraceae bacterium
CGATGTTGCACACGATGGCGTTGTGCTTCATCTTCGCCATGTGGTCGACGGTGATGATCATCTCGTTACCCGTTGCAGTGACGAAGATGTCAGCAGTGCCGACGACGTCTTCGAGAACATCAACCTGGTAGCCCTCCATCGTTGCCTGCAAAGCGTTGATGGGGTCAATCTCGGTGACGATGACGCGTGCACCCTGGCCGCGTAAGCTTTGCGCGCAGCCCTTGCCGACGTCGCCGTAACCGCAGACCACCGCAACCTTGCCAGCGATCATTACGTCGGTAGCACGATTGATGGCGTCGATGAGCGAGTGACGGCATCCGTACAAGTTGTCGAACTTGCTCTTGGTAACGCTGTCGTTCACGTTGATAGCCGGGAAGAGCAGTTCTTTGCGCTCGGCCATCTTGTAGAGGCGCTTCACACCAGTGGTGGTTTCCTCGGTGACACCACGGATGGCCTTAGCCATACGAGTCCACTTCGTCGGGTCGCTCTTCAGGCTGCGCTGCAGCAAGCCGAGCACGATTGCCAACTCGGGGTTCGACGCGGTCGTCGGATCAGGAACCTTGCCCGACTTCTCGTACTCCACTCCCTTATGAAGGAGCAACGTGGCGTCGCCGCCGTCGTCGAGAATCATGTTCGGGCCGTCACCGTCGGGCCAAGTCATCATCTGCTCGGTCGCCCACCAGTACTCCTCGAGCGTCTCACCCTTCCAGGCGAACACCGGTATGCCGTTGGGTTCTTGCACGGTGCCGTTCGGACCGACGGCGACTGCCGCTGCGGCATGGTCCTGCGTGGAAAAAATGTTGCAGCTCGCCCAGCGCACCTCGGCGCCAAGTTCGACGAGCGTCTCGATGAGCACGGCCGTCTGCACGGTCATGTGCAGCGAGCCGGAGATTCGCGCGCCTTTCAATGGCTTGAGTGCGCCGTACTCCTTGCGCAGAGCACGCAGGCCGGGCATCTCGTGCTCGGCAAGGTGGATTTCTTTGCGCCCGAACGGCGCGAGTGATATATCGGCGACGCGATAGTCCTTGCGCTGGGCGAAGGTGGACGATGACATGGCTGACCCCGTTTCGTGGAAGTGATTCAATTGCTTGCGTCGGGCTGGGGCCTGCTGGCTCCGGATCGGGTCAGCCGACGTCTTTCAGGTTACTCGGCGAAGGTGGGAGCAATCTTCTCTGCGGCGATCTTGGCCATGATGCGCTGGTGGTCGGCATCGCTCACCGTCGTGGCTTCGTTGATGAGCATGACTGGTATGCCGTCGCGCACGTGATAACTGCGGTGCAGACGCGGGTTGTACAGCATGTGCTCGTCGGCGACGAAATACAGCGGGCCTTTGTCTTGCGGGCAGGCGAGGATGGAAAGCAGTCGGGCGTCGATGGTGCTCATTGCTCCCCCACGCTAGGCGGTGATCAACTGCAGCAGTTCAGCCACTTGCGTGTCGCATTGCTCGCGCGTCGCAGCTTCGAGGTTGAGGCGCAAGAGCGGCTCGGTGTTCGAAGCCCGCACGTTGAACCACCAGTCGCCGCAATCGACGGTGAGACCGTCAAGGCGATCTTGCGGATACTTCGCGTACTTCTCAGCTACGCGGGCGATGACTGCATCAATGTCTTTCACCTGGGTGTTGATCTCGCCGCTGCTCGCGTACCGCTCGACAGGTTCGCGCAGTTTGGAAAGCGGCATGCCGGTGCGGCACATTTCTTCGAGCACGATGAGCGCGGCGATCAGTCCGCTGTCGGCGCGGAAGTTGTCGGCGAAGTAGTAGTGGCCGCTGTGCTCGCCGGCAAACACCGCACCAGTCTCGGCCATGATGCCCTTCATATAGCTGTGGCCGTTCTTGGTGCGCTGGCTCTTGCCGCCGTTCTCGTGGATCACTTCGCGCACGGCGCGCGACGAGATGAGGTTGTAGAGGATCATCGAACCGGGTTTGCGGCGCAGGAACACCTTGGCGAGAATCGCCGTCGTGGTGCTTCCCGACACCGTGCGGCCCAGCTCGTCGACCAAGAACACACGATCGGCATCACCGTCGAAGGCGAGACCGACGTCGAACTTTCCAGCGAGCACGCGCGCCTGCAAGTCGCGCTGGTTGGCGGGCTGAATCGGATCGGCGGGATGGTTCGGGAAGGTGCCGTCCAGTTCGCCGTACATGATCTCGACGTCGAACTGCGGAAGACGGTCGAAGACCGCTGGCACGACGAGACCGCCCATGCCATTGGCGGTGTCGGCCACCACCTTCAGCGGACGCAAAAGAGAGGTGTCGACGAACGACAGCACGTGCGCTGCGAACTCCGCGAGCATGTTGCGCTTGCTTACCTTGCTGGGGTCGCCCTGCACCGGTTGGCCAAGCGCGGCGCGGGCAAGTTCGCGAATCTCGCGCAGACCACTGTCGATGCCGATTGATTTGGCTCCCGCGGCGCACATCTTGATGCCGTTGTACTGAGCGGGGTTATGCGAAGCAGTGAACATCGCGCCAGGTGCGTTCATGCTTCCGCTGGCGAAATAGAGCAGATCTGTGCTGGCAAGACCGAGGTTCACTACCGACACACCGCACGACGTGACGCCGTCTTGAAACGCAGTGACGAGGTCGGGCCCCGAGGGGCGCATGTCGTGGGCCACCACGACGAGCGGCGCCTGGTTGTACTTGGCGAACGCGACGCCGAATGCACGCGCGAGCGACTCGTCGAACTGGTCGGGCACCGTGCCGCGAACGTCGTAGGCCTTTACGACCGCATCGAGGTTGGGCATCGCGGTCAGGCTAGTTGTCGAGGTTGGCGAGCTCGGGCTGTTTCGGCGCCCGCGAACGGCGCCAACGAACCAGCACATAGATGCCGACTGCCGTCAACAGGTACGCGACCACATCGAGCAACGACCAACCGAAACTGAGTTTCACCTCGTTCTCGGTCGGCACAACCACCATCATGTTCGGCGCTACGCGATACGGGCCCTTCGCCCCGCTCACGCTCCAATTGGGGAAGTAGCTCGTGCGCACCAAGACGGGTGTACCGACAGTGTCCACACGGAACGACACGCTGTTGCGACCCTGCGCGACGTCGGACACATTCGTCGCCGCCACCGACTGCTGCGCAATCGGCTCGACCGGCACCACTACATCGACGCGTCGCGACCGCTCGTCGACTTCGCCGATGCGGCGACCCATGTCGACACCGACGGTGATTCGCTGCCATTCGTCGGGGCCGTCAGCGGCGGGAATCGCCGGCCAGTCATTCGGGTTCTGAAACCAGCTCGTACCGATCTCGAGCCAGCGCTCCTTCGCATCGCCGATATGCGACAAGTTGGAGTCATCGTCACTACGGCAACACACGACGACTGGTTGCACCGACAACGGCACGACCAAGTCGCTCGACTCGACTTGGTAGATCACCCACGGGCCCGAGCGTGCGATTTCGCGCAACGCCGGCTGCGCCGATGCCTCGCGTACAGCTTCGGGCGTGAAACCCATGTAGTAGCGAACGCCGAGTTCTTGCAGGTAGCGCACACCAAGAGCGGCGTTGTTGTCGTCATAGCGAAGCTCGCGCACCGGATTGCTGCTCTGCTTCGACATCGCTGCAGCGGCGATGAAGTGGTACGGAGTGGTGCCGGATGCCTCGAAGAAGAGGCCCTCCATCGAACCGATGCATCCATCCGTCCAGTGCGGCAGCAACATGAGACCCATCGTCGTGCCGTACTTGTTGAGTTCGCCGTTGTTCTCCCAGAGAGCGCGACCACAGCCGTAGCGCGGATCTTCGCCGATCTGCTTCATCGTCTCGACGAGTGCGCGGTACTCGCCGTAGGCGTTCTTGCCTTCGTAGCCAGTGAAGTTCCAGCGCGCCCAACCGTCAACGAATCCGTCGTTACTGCGCGGCACGCTGAACGGGCCGATGCCGTATCGCTCGCTGCCATCTGCGGCGGTGCGGATGCTGGCGAACGGAAGTTCCTGGAAGCGGAAACCGATCACGCTCACACACACGAGTGACACGACGACTGCCGTTGACACGTTGAAGCTGAGCCGGCTGCGCGGCGACGGGGCGAGCGTCTGCACCTCCCCGGTCCGGGCGACGCGTGCAGCGGCGCGCTCCAGACTCACGAACCGGGCGACAGCGACGACCACCTCGTAGATGCCGAACATCATCAACATGTAACGCAGCAGGTAGAAAAACGGCAAGATGCGCGGATTCCACAACAATCCGATGATCGGCAGGCTCTCGCGCGCCACGAACACGCCAATCGCGAGCACCACCGTGTAGATGCCCATCCACGCGGCAACAAAATTGCGCCACCACAGTGCGGAAATGAAACCGACGAGTGCAAAGCCTGTGACGATGACGTCAAAGATGGTGTGCAGCGGGAAGAACATATCGATGAACGTCTCGCCATAACCGGTGGGCTGCGGCTCGTACTTCATGTCGGTCATATAGGCGTGGTTCAACACGAACGGCAGCACCCAGAACGCCGACAGCAATACCGCAGTGCCGATGACGGGCAAACCAAACTTCCACTTGGCGGGGTCGCGATGCATCGCGAGAATCAACATGAATCCGAGAAAGGCAAACAGCAGCACGATGCCGTGGCATAGCGCAGCGAGTGCCAGCAACACCGCTGACGCGACGCGATATGAGTTGGTCTCGAGACCGCGCATAAATACGCCGAAGGCCAACACCGTGAGCGCTAATGAGATGGAGAAAGAGAACTCCCCCGCCATCGTCGACGCGATGTTGCCGCCGTAAATGGTGAAGCTCTCGTCGTAGAGAAACAGCGTGCTCGCCACCACCAACAGTTCAGGCATCGGAAACGCCAAGCGTGCGAGCTTGGCGAACAACCACGTCACGAGTGGCAAAGCGAGAATGCCAGCGACCGCAACAAGTTTGAGTGCGATTCCATACGGCAGCAACACGTCAAGCGCGAGAATGAACAACGCGGGCACGACCATATAAAAGCGGTAAATCGGAAGACCCGAGTACCAGTCGTTGCTCCACCCCGTGAGTCGGAACGACGTGAGCAAGTGGTCGCGCAGGTACGCGGGGCCGTACACGTGAGCACCCATGTCGCCACCGGTCGGCGTGTTGTTGCGGAAGATGAGTGACGGCTGCAGCGTGAAGAAGAGCATCAACGTGGTGAAGATGATGACGCCGGCGGCAATCGCCAGTTTCGTGCGCCGCTCGAGATAAATGACGTCGCGCGGCGAGACGTGGCGGAGTGTGTCTTCGGTGCTGGTGGCCATACGCGGTGTGGTGTGGTTGCGAATCAGGTCAGCGCAAGAAACGCAAGACCCGTCGCATTGAACGCTAGGTGCGCCACGACGGGCATGCCAAGCCGCTTCGTCATCTGAAACGTGACTCCAAGGACAAGGGCAAAACTGAGCAGCCCAGGGAATTCCGCCACTCGACCGTGGATGGCGGCAAACCAGACTGCCGTTACCACGAGCGCGACGATGTCATTGATGCGACTCTGTAGACCTGCCTGAACGAAACCGCGATAGACGAGCTCTTCGACGAACGGCGCGCCGAGCACGACCACGAGACCGAGCACGACAAGCCACGGGCCCTGCGCCGAGTCGTAGAGCGAGCGGGCACGGTCTTCCACTTTTTGTGGGTCGAAGGTCTCAGGGAACAATTCACGAAAGGGCCACGTAACGAGACCAACGAGCAACACCTGCGAGAGCACGCCGATGGGCACCCCCCACAGGTCAACCAAGCGGAACTGCAGACGATGGTCGCGCGTGAAAGAACCAGTGCCCGCACGTTGAGAAAAAACAATCAGCAACGCGAGCTGCGGCAGCCACAAACTGAGCGCACCAGCGAGCACGAACCAGTCAGGTTGCGATGCAACATCTTCGGAAACGTCAAAGAGGGTGATGATCGCCACCTGCAGCGCGGTGGCTGCGGCGTAAGCAGCGATCCATCCGCCGATGACCCACGCCAACGTGTAGCGAGCACGCGGCGTGGCAGCATGCGGAACTTCGTGGGCGAACACTCGGTCACCATACGGGCGCTCGCCGAAGGGCGGATCCCAGGTGGGTTTTGACACGTGCTCAGCCGGCGAGCTGGCTGGGCAACACCACGCGGAAGCGGTTGCGGCGGTCTTCCAATCGCCAACCGCTCGGTGGTGCAAATCGCTGACCGTGACGCTCGCACAAGTCGTACGCGTGCGGGTCTGCGGAATCGGCGAGATCGTCGATCCAAACGGTCGCAGTTGCGTACTGATATGTGAGCGTCATCGTCGACGTGTCATTGCAGCAGGCACGCGAACAGCGACGGCGCATGTGACCAAAGTACCGATTTTCGGGCGAACATCGGTGGATTTCCGCAGAGCGCATCGCCTTAGCATGACGACATGGCGAACCTCCCTCCCCCACCTCCGCCGCCTCCGTCCTCACGACGCCCAAAGTTTTCGCGCGACAAGTTCCGCGGCGGCTCCGATGGTGAGAAGCAGGGCATGCCCCGCTGGGCGATCTGGGCGCTTCTTGCGTTCGCCGCAGTGCTGCTCGTCGGGCCGCGACTCATGCCGTCGCCCGAGCGCGCACGACTGACCTACACCGAGTTCTTGGAACTCGTCGAAAGCGGCGAGGTGCAGGCCGTCACGATCAACAACCTGAACAACCAGATCACCGGCACGCTCAACGATGGGCGCGAATTCGTGACCACCGGCTCTATTTCTTTGTCGGATGCCGATGAACAGCTGTTGAAGAACAAAGGCGTCGACTACGACTACTCGACGCCGACCGGAAACTTCTTCACCAACCTCATTCCGATCCTCCTGCCGTTCTTTTTGATCATGGCGTTCTTCATCTGGATGCAGCGCCGCGCGATGGGCCAAGCCGGCAACATCATGTCGATTGGTCGCAGCCGCGCCAAGCCGTACCAAGCCGACAAGCCGTCGACCACGTTCGCCGACGTCGCCGGATACGAAGGCGTGAAGCAAGAAATTCGCGAGGTCGTCGACTTCTTGAAAATGCCCGAACGCTTCAAAGAAATCGGTGCGCGCGTACCCAAGGGCGTGCTGCTCGTCGGCCCCCCAGGCACCGGCAAGACGCTCTTTGCTCGCGCGGTGGCAGGCGAAGCAGGTGTCGGCTTCCTC
>JBMTYA010000073.1:0-6883 GCA_049454015.1 Ilumatobacteraceae bacterium
GTGCAAATCGATATTTGACCAGCGCAACAATCCACGTCAGAGGGTCACGAATCCAGCGCACCTTTTTGCCGCTCTCAAAACTTCGTGACTCGTAGGAAATGGAGATTTCTCTCGGCTTGTAACCACGGCGAATGAGCTTTGCGACGATTTCCCAGTCGAAGTCAAAGCGATTCGCTTCCAGGTGCATTCCCGCGATGCAGCTGCGACGAAAGACCTTGTACATGGTAAATGGATCTTTCAGCCGGCAGCCGTAAACAACGTTGAATAAGAACGTGAACACCCAATGCGCTGCATTCACGACAAAGAATCTGATTCGCTGACCGTCGGGACGGCGCATCGCTTTGCCCGGTTGGTGTCGGGATCCCAACACAAAGCCAACCTGTGGATCAGCAAACGGTGCAAGCAACTTTGGGTAATCGGCGGTCGAATACTCGCGATCAGCGTCATTGATCAGAATGATGTCACCGTTCGCTGCCTGCAAACCCGCCCGAACGGCGTTGCCTTTTCCTCGTGGACCATCTTGAAGAATGAGATGCACTCGCGGGTCGCCGGAAAACTGCTGCACCAAGCTACGTGAGCCATCAGTTGAGTTGCTCTCGACAATCACCAGTTGCAACTCGTAGTTCAACGTCGGAGCCGCTAACACGTCACGAATCGTTGACTCAACCGTTTCTGCCTCATTGAAGACCGCCATCACAACTGAAAGTTTCATTGTTCACTTAGCTGCTTAGCGGATAGCACCTTGAGAAACAGTACTATTTCTGAAGATGCGTGTCGGTGTAACAGGTGGTCTCGGGTTCATCGGTTCGAACCTGACAATCCGACTGCTCGATACAGGTCATACGGTCGCCGTCATCGATAACGGCTCAACTGGGAGACGCGAGAACCTGGGAAGGTACATTGACCACGAACGGTTACAGGTTTATGAAGCAGACCTGACCGACGCGACTGCCGCGGCCAATGCGCTACGCAATCTCGACGTGGTGTACCACTTGGCCGCCAACGCCGATGTGCGTGACGGATGGAAGCACCCTCGCAAGGACCACGAACAAAATGTTGTTGCCACCTTGAACGTGTTGGAGGGTATGCGACAGCACTCGGTGCCGCGAATCATCTTTAGCAGCACTGGCTCGGTCTATGGCGTCGCCGAGGTGGTACCGACCCCAGAGAACGCTCCATTTCCTGTGCAGACCTCGTTGTATGGCGCATCAAAACTTGCGGCCGAAGGTCTCATCGCCGCCTACGTCGAAGGTGGCAAGGTTTCGGCAACAATTTTTCGATTCGTGTCCATTCTTGGGCCACGGTATTCGCACGGTCATGTCGTCGACTTCATTCGTCAGCTGCTGCGCGACCCAAGCACGCTCACCGTCTTGGGTGATGGCACTCAGACCAAGAGTTATCTGCATGTCAGTGATTGCGTTGATGCACTTACGATGCATCTTCAGTCAAAACAACAACTGAACGTCTACAACCTCGGTGTCGACGGAACCATCACGGTGCGTGACTCAATCGGCTGGATCACCTCAGCGATGGGCATCTCCCCAGAACTTGTCTTCACGGGTGGTGCCCAAGGCTGGATTGGTGATAATCCCCTGATTCACCTCGATATCTCGGCGATGCGGCGCAACGGCTGGGAGCCAAAGTTTTCGATCAAAGAGTCGGTCATCGAGACGACACGCTGGGTTCTTGACAACCAGTGGGTCTTGCAGCCCGCCCACCACTGAGATGAGTCGTATCGCAGTCGTCACCGGCGCAAGCCGAGGTCTCGGTCGCATCACCGCACTTCATCTCACCCGGCAGTCATGGCGAGTGGCGATGACAGCCCGCAACAAATTTGCGGTTGACTCGCCAGATGCTGCCTGTGTCATAGCCGACGTTGCCAGCCCTACTTCGATGCACGATTGCGCCCAACAGACCTTGAGCGCACTCGGACCCGCATCTCTTCTCGTGTGCAACGCAGCGGTGCTCGGACCAGTTGGCCGAATCACCGACTGTGACTCTGACGAATTCGAGTCGGCATTGCGCACAAACATTGTCGGCGTCGTGAACACGATTCGTGCGTACTGGTCACAACTTCAACAGACACAGCATGGTCGCATCATCGTGGTCTCAGGCGGCGGCACGGGAGGACCGCGTCCGATGCTTCGTGCTCCGGCGTATGTTCCGTCGAAGGCTGCGGTTGGCGCGCTGGTCGAAGTCTTAGCACCAGAGTGCGCAGAGATTGGTGCCGCAATCATTGCCGTCGCACCCGGTGCGGTCATACCGAGTGAGTTTCTGGCGGGGGTCAGTTCGTACCCAACTGACGTTGCCGGAGAGTCGTTGGTCAATGAGGCGGTGACACAACGCGCCGCGAAGGAGTCAGCGGCAGATGGATATCTGCATCTTCTTGACTACCTTGCCGGAGACGCAGGTGCGCACTTAAACGGGGCACTGTTGAGTGGAAGATGGAATACGCCTGAGCAACTGAACACCCTTATCACAAGTGGCATCACCTCAAACATGTACCGTCTGCGACGAGTCGACGGTGACCTTTTCTTCGAGCACTGACATGACGCACCAACCCACATACGGCATCGGACTACTCGGTGCGGGTCGTATCGGCGAAAAGCGCTCAGCCGCGCTTCCTCATGGCTGCACGCTGCGCGCGGTTTACGATGTGCGGTCGGCCGCAGCGCGGGCATTGGCTGCGAGTTATTCGTCGGCAGCGGTGATGACGTCTGCCGAAGAACTTTGCTCACGTGATGACGTCAACATCGTTGTTGTCGCTGCTACACACGACGCGCTCACCGAGCTGGCATTGATCGCGATCAAGAACAACAAACATGTCTTCATCGAGAAACCCGGTGCTCGTACGGCGACCGAGCTTCGTGAAGTCGCTGCCGCTGCCGCCGCTCGCGGTGTCACTGTGGGGGTCGGCTTTAACCACCGCTTTCACCCCGCACTTCGAACGGCGCGCGACATCGTTATCTCTGGCAAATTCGGACCGCTGTTATGGGTGCGAGGTCGCTACGGCCATGGTGGGCGCCTCGGCTACGACAAAGAGTGGCGGGCCCAAAAAGCTCTCTCTGGGGGTGGCGAGCTCATGGATCAGGGATGCCACCTCATTGACCTGATGCAATTCCTTTTTGGCGCAGCCACACTCGACTATGCACGACTCACCACCTCGTTCTGGAACATGGAAGTCGAAGACAACGCATTTCTCGTGCTCAAGACGCAGGCCGATGCAACGGCATGGTTGCACGTCTCGTGGACGGAATGGAAGAACCTCTTCTCGCTCGAGATCACACTGCAACGGGCCAAGATTGAAGTTACTGGCCTTGGTGGAAGTTATGGTACGGAGGTGCTTACGGTGCATGAGATGAAGCCAGAGATGGGTCCTCCAGATACCACTCGGCAAGAGTTCACAGGCACACACGATGAATCCTGGAATGCCGAGCTAGTTGACTTTCTTGCACGCGTTGAGGGACGGCAGGGAATCGGCTGTGATCTTGAGCAAGCCATCGCCGTTCACGACATCATCGCTGAGGCCTATCGACGATGATCATCTCGCGCACTCCCCTGCGTATCTCGTTGGGCGGAGGTGGCACCGACCTGCCCTCGTATTACCGGTCGAATGGGCATGGCTTTCTTCTGGCGGCCGCTATCACTCGCCACGTCTACATCGCAGTAAATCACAATTTTGATCCGGAGTATTTGCTCAAGTACAGCAGCGTTGAGCGAGTTCGACGAGCGACAGAGATTCAACATCCTTTGCTGCGTGAGTGCATCACTGCACTTGATGTTGCGCCACCTATTGAGATCTCCTCAATGGCTGATATTCCTGCCGGAACCGGTCTTGGCTCGTCTGGTGCATTCACCGTCGGCGTGCTGAAGGCACTTGCCCACCACAAGCATCGGTCGATGACCAACGAACAACTCGCTGCACAGGCATGCACGATCGAGATCGATCGGCTAGGTGAAAACATCGGCAAGCAAGACCAATACATCGCCGCTCTGGGTGGCATCACAGCTTTCACCTTCAATGCCGACGAGTCGGTTTCCGCTGAGCGCATTGAGCTTGCACCAACTATTCGCCAACGACTCGAGGAAGATCTCTTGCTGTTCTATACCGGCGTGCGACGATCAGCAAGCACGGTGTTGCGAACTGAGTCTGACTCAACAGGCGCGCTTCGCCGTGCCAATAACGTGCTCAACGAAACTCGCGAAATCGGCTACCTCACGCGCGAAGTCTTGCAACAAGGTGCGGTCGAAGACTTTGGTCGGCTCTTGACACGACAGTGGCAGCTGAAATACACCCGCCAGAAGTCAGAACTTCATGACCACATCGATGACATCATTCGAACAGGTATCGACCATGGTGCACTCGGTGGAAAACTCGTCGGCGCTGGGGGAGGCGGTTTCTTGTTGTTCTTCGCCGACAGAAAAGTGGAATTGCGTCGGGCCATGACCAACCTCGGCCTCGTCGAAGTGCCTTTCGGTATCGACTACTCCGGTTCCACAATCATTGTCGCCAACTGAAATGGTCGAGCGCTGGTGCGTGGTACTGGCTGGTGGTCTCGGTACCCGATTGCGTGAACTCACCCAAGGTCTCGTGCCCAAGGTGCTCGCACCCGTGAACGGTGAGCCGTTTCTCACTCACAAACTTCGCAGCCTCGCCGAGATGCAGATCACTCATGTGGTACTGCTCGTTGGTGAACTTGGCCACCTTGTAGAAGACTTTGCCAAAAACTGTCGTATCGATGGGTTGACGATTTCGTGTCTCGCGGATGGTCCCGTTTTATTAGGTACTGGTGGCGCGGTTGCACGTGCCAGACCTCTTCTTCCACCTCTCTTCTGGGTGACGTACGGTGATTCGCTCATGTACGCCGAACTTGCCGCCGCAGAGCAGCGCGCCGAAGCATTACAGCTCGACACCATCGCTACGGTGTATCGAAACCGCAACACTTTGCAGCGCAGCAATATGGCGGTGGAAGGCGACATTCTCGTGCGATACTCCAAGATCGAGTCAGACCCACGATTTGAGTGGATCGATCTCGGGTTGTTGCGCTTCAACGCTTCAGCCTTTGATGGCGTCCCTGCTGACCACCAAGTCGAGCTGAGCGAGATTCTCGCTCCGCTAGTCGCTCGTCAGCAAGTGCTCGCTTGGCCCGAGTCACGCAGATTCTGGGATATCAACACCCCTGAGGCGCTGCGGGCCACCGAAGTGTGGTTGCAAGAACGCACCAATCGCCAAGAGTAAAGCGACATACAAGTAGCTCTGCGATGCGAAGAGATATCCAGCATTGTCGCGTGTCGTGACCCCGATCTCAAGTGAGAACCACGTCACAATGAATGCATTGAGCAACGTGCCCAACACACAAGCGAGAGCGAAGAGCAGGAGGGTGCGCGAGGCTGGTCGTCGCAGTATCACAGCGGCGAGGAGGAGCAGAAGCGCCACAACGGTCGCCATGAAGTACAACCGTGAAGTTAACTCAGCCGGTTGCGTGACTTGCGTCGGTGACCTGACCGTGTCAATGCCGTTCACCGTGGTCGTCCAGAGCGTGTCAAGTTCTGGAATTCCGAGTGGTGTGATGTTGAAGAAATTCGCGGCGCCCGCTCCTTCGAGATGCACCATCATCGACCGCACGTACTCGTCGACGAAACTCGCTTTGTCGACCTGAGTGATGAATCGCACCCCAGGTGCAAACTCACCGACGCCCGAACAGTCGAGACGATTGCTTTCGCAGGCGAGTGAGAGTTCGCGTTCGACTGCAGCGAAAAAATCATGCAGCTCTCGCAACGTTGCAACCTTTCCAGCACGCACCGGGGCATCACGAAGCTCCCATGAAAACCAACCAGCCGCTTCGCCCGTATTAGAGGGATTGCTCTTCCATCCAGACTCAGGGTCTTCGAGCTGAGCCGCAACGCTGGCGAGCGTTGGACTCACGGCGTAGGCCTTTGCCCGCTGCTCTGCGCTGACATGCACCAGTGGGTGCACCGGTTCGGCAGCAATTCGTGACAACAACAACTGAGTTTCGGCGATCGGGCCCGAACCGTAGTCGTCAAGGGCGAAAATGTCGTACTGCCGAAAATTGGCCGTAGCCACCGCCAACGGCACAACAGCAAAGCCTGCACCGAGCAGTGCAAGGGTCGGTGCTACCACCCGGAGGAGTGTTGCCCGTGTTAACAGCGAAGGCCAGCCGACGACCATCCACGCTAAACCAGCGGTTATCGCGATCCAATGCACGTCGAGACGTGTCAGCCACGAGAGTGACATGACAACGCCCGTCAGAGTGACCAAGACGAAGTAACGCACACCGAGCGTCGATTTCAGTGTTGTCGATGCTGTAAATGCTTGACGCACGTGGTTACTGCATCGCAGCACGAGACCGAGCGTGATGAGTGCCATGGCGGCGACGAGATGATTGCGATAGACGCGAGAAAACTCGCCACCGTACAATGCCGGCGAAAATGCAAGCACACCAAAGACAAAGACCCCGAATCGGCCGTTTACCCAACCATGCAGTATTCGCGCAACCATGAGTGCCCCGAGGAGATACAACAACTGGGCAGCAGCCACGGGTGTCAACCCAAGAGGCTTGACCAGCACGAGAAATAAGGGATAACCGACGCCTTTCGCAAGTGCGAGATTCCACTGGCTCCCGATCCACGAATCAGCGAAGAGTTCAAAGCCGAGCCACTGACCCGACATGATGTTGCGTGCGACTACGACCTGCAACTGCGAATCGTGGCCGCTACCCCACACGATGTCCATCGGCACGATGGCACGCAGGACAACACTGGTAGCAGCAATCGCGAGATAGGACCACCAACCACGCACCGCCATGGGTGCGCTTCTACCTGCGTCGGAGGAGTCGTTTGACGCGTTGCACCAACCGGTACG
>JBMTYA010000074.1:0-6698 GCA_049454015.1 Ilumatobacteraceae bacterium
GCGTCGGCGATGCGCGAGTTGAGCACGTCGCGACCCCAGTCCTTGCCACGTTTGGCCAGCTGTGTAGGCGCGAAGAAGAACTGGGGCTTCGGTTCGGGGACCGTGACGCCGTGACGTGGCGCATCCCAATGAGTCGCGCCGACGCTCGCACAGTGCTTCACGCTCCCGCCCAAGACGGAGTAAATCCTCGAAAGCGTCTGACTGTTTCCTGCCATGTCGACAATCACCGACGCCCGGGCCGGAAGCGATTCAATTTCGTCGTAGCTGATTACATGATGGTATTCGTCAAGACCGCGCACGAATCCGACGTTGTTGGCCGAAGTGAGCCCCACGACCTCGACTGAACTAGACCTGCGCAGACAGTGGGCGAGTGCAATCGCCGTCTTGCTTGATGCACTAACGATGACGACTTGGGTCGCATCAAAGTGCTGATGTTCACGCAGAAAATCTTCGATAAGAAACGATGTAATGAAGAGGCCTCGAAACAGCAGTAGCGCATCGTCTTGTGGTGTTGACGGAGCGACGTCAAAACTTCGGTACGCAGCCGCATGCTTCTCGCGCCACGGAGCATTGTCACTGAATCCGGCTGCACTTGGTCGTGCGGTCACCACGTGGTGGTCGGCGAGCGGAAAGAAACCGAAATACCTGCCACCGACACTCACGTCGGGGTGTGTCGAGCCGACCACGGTGGCAAAACCCATCACAGGCAGTCGACCCCACGAGGGGTCAGTCGGGAAGAAGCCCCAGTAGTCCAGCAAATCTCCGCTCAGGGCGTAGCTCACGTTGTTTGACGTGAGCGCCGCACGCTCCAGTTTGAGTAGCACCTGGCCTTCGTCGAGTATGACCGGAGGGGTCGTCTGCGCCCAGCGACTGCTGCGAATGTCGCGTCGTTCGATCTCGAAGTGCACGTCAGCCTTGCGTGATCGAATCCATTGACGCTCGCACTGCCATCACGTACGAGTCACCGCTGATGCTCCCTGAGGTTGCGGCATGCAACTTGTCGAGCTCGGCTTCCGAGTCGACGGCAATGAACTGCACGGTGTCCCACTTTCGGCCGTCGCCAATGATGGTGCCTTCAGCCGCAAAGTTGGTTGCCTCAGACAACTGAGCGAACGCAGCCGTCTGATCCACTCCGCGCCGCACGACCATGAGAACGTGCCGTTGATCGTCAGTCTTTGGCCGACCGTGTGTGTCGACTGAAGCGTCTTGCGGGCGGCAGCACACGATGATGGTTCGCTGCATGCCTGCCGCCTTGTGAACGTGCTTGTCGGCAAAGTCCCGACGTGACTGCATGTCGATAAACGACTTGCGCGTTGCGTAGCGCACGATGGCGATGCGATCCCAGTCTTCGTCGCCCGCGCGATTGCGTATGACGTCGCCGACAAAGACGATTGTTGCGCCTATTTTCCCGAGAATCGACGAGGGGTTGTAGCGATCATCGGCTTCACGCCCGCTGATGGGCTTTTCCACGCCAGCATCCTCCGTGTATTGGGCCACCTCGTGGTACTTCATGAGGTTCACCATGTAGATGGGGCCGTCTTCCTCTGGTGCGCGAGTGGCAAGGAAAATGCCGTAGTCCTTGTCGATGGTGCCGTACTTGTGTTTCAACCTCGGTGCATCGGACATGTCGTCTCCTCGTCGTTGGCGCGAGCGTAGTTAGCCTGAGGCTGATTGAAAGAGTTCGGCCGATTTGACCATACGAATAACACTGCTCCCGTAGCTCAGTTGGATAGAGCGACGGTTTCCTAAACCGCAGGTCGCAGGTTCGATTCCTGCCGGGAGCGCCAAAGCATGCGAAGCGAGAGCTTCTGGTCAATTGTTAGGTTGACCTATCATGTAGTTAGGCTAGCCTAACAACATCTGAAGTGCGTATGAAACGGGGTCAACAGTGACGAAGTCATCCACAGCAGTTACGTACTTGGGTCTCGCGGCTCTGACGCTCGCATCCGTTGCGTGCGGGAATGCCGAGGAGGCGCAAACACCGGCGACTGATGGCGCGAACCGCCAGGTGACCGTCTACACCGGTCGCCACTATGGCATCGAGTCGGTGTTTGAAGAGTTCACGGCTGCCACCGGCATCACGGTGCGCTTTACGACTGGTTCGGATCCCGAGCTGCGAGAGCGACTCATCGCCGAAGGCGACAACTCCCCGGCAGACCTCATCATGACCGCAGATGCTGCCAACATCGAACTTGCCGCTGCTGCTGGCGTGCTGTCACCAGTTGACAGCGACGTGCTGCGTGATGCGATTCCGCAGGAGCTGAGAAGCGCTGACGGCTCGTGGTTCACCCTCAGTCGTCGCTTGCGGGTGATTATGTCGGCGAAAGATCGCGTGACCGAACCACCTACTACCTATGCAGAAGTAGGCAACCCAAAGTGGAAGGGTCGGCTTTGCCTGCGACCAAGCACCCATCCGTATACGCAGTCGCTCGTTGCTGCTCTCATCAACAATGTCGGCGCAGACGATGCTCGCAAAATCGTCGACTCCTGGGTGGCGAACGATCCTCTCTACATCAACTCCGACACCGACATCCTCAAGGCAATTGCTGCCGGAGATTGTGACATCGCACTGGCGAACAGTTACTACCTCGGCCGCTTGTTGGTGGAAGATTCTGCGTTCCCGGTGAGACTGACGTGGCCCGACCAGAATGGTTTCGGGGCGCACCTCAATGTGAGTGCTGTGGCAGTGACCGCGGCGTCAAAGAATCGTGCAGAAGCAGTCACGTTGCTTGAGTGGTTGGCGACCGACGGTCAGAAATCGTTCAGTGATGCGAACAACGAGTTTCCTGCAAACCCGTCCGTGAAGCCGGCTGATGTCATCGCATCGTTTGGCGATTTTGTTGCCGACCTCAGGTCGGTGCGCGAACTCGGCCGCCTGAACCCGGCCGCAGTCGAGTTGCTGGCCGCAGCGAACTACAAGTAGGTCGGTTGGTCGTGCTCGCAGTCGCACGCAAATCTTCTGTTGCCCTCGGGTGGGCGATGATTTTCGCCGTCGTCGCCGTCTTTGCGGCGCCAGTCGCGGTGCTCGTGTGGTCGCTCGCCGATCCGGCAACCGAAATTTGGAAGCAGCTTTGGCAGACGCGACTTCCAGGGATGATTGTCGACACGGTCGTCCTGCTTGTTCTGGTGGTTCTAGGGACCCTGGTCGTCGGTACTGCATTGGCGTGGATGGTGAGTGCGGCGAGTTTCCCTGGTCGACGAATGTTCTCCTGGCTCTTGGTGACTCCACTTGCGATTCCCGGATACGTCGGGGGTTTCGTTTGGCTCGACACGCTCTCCAATGTGGTGGGTGCTCGGGGAGTGCGCTCGCTGTGGTTGTGCGCAATCGTGCTCGTCTTGTCGTTGTATCCCTACGTGTATCTCTTCGCCCGAGCCGCCTTTGCCGAGCAGGGTGCTGACACCATTGCGGCCGCACGAAGTCTTGGGTGTGGCTCGCTCGGGGTGTTTTTTCGCATCGCATTGCCGGCAGCTCGACCGGCACTCGCCGCAGGTGCTGCACTTGTAGCGATGGAAGTGCTGACGGATATCGGAACGGTTCGGCTCTTCAACGTCAGCACGCTCGCCGACGGCGTGATGCGCGTCTGGTTTGATACCGGAGACCGCAACGCGGCGACGGAGTTAGCGACGTCATTGACGGCAGCAGCGATTTTGCTCGTTGCTCTCGAGAGGCTGCTTCGCCGTGGGGCGCGCCGTGCGCGCGGAGCCTCGGAGTCTCCGCTTGCACCACGACAGCTCTCGGCTTCGGGTTCTGCTGCGGCGCTGTCGGTCGCAGTGCTCGTGTTGATGGTCGCCGTCGTGGTTCCCATCGTTCGCCTGATCGACTGGACCACGGAGTCGACTCAAGAAGGTCGGGTAGCGACGGTTGCAGGCGGTATCGGTCATCATGCGGCGAGCACGGCCGTGCTCGCTGGTAGTGCGACGCTGCTGTGCATTTTTATCGGAACGCTGCTCGCACTGGTCGTTACACATCGCGGGCGTGTCGCACGCGCTGTCGGCCGCCTTGCCACGGTTGGCTACGCGATGCCGGGGCCAGTTGTTGCAGTCGGCGTCGTCGTGACGCTCGCTGCACTCGACAGGCGAAGCTGGTTGCCAGACGGCTTCTTTCTCGTCGGCTCCGTTGCGGGGCTGTTGTTCGCGCTCGTGACGAGATTCTTTGCCGTCGGATACCAAGGCGTGGAAGCAAGTCTTGACCGTCTCACTCCGTCGACTGTTGAGAGTGCACGCGTGCTAGGCGCCGGCCCGTTGCGAACCGCCGTCGCCGTGGAGATTCCTGCGGCGCGGTACGGGATCCTCGCAGCAACTGCGCTCTTGTGCGTCGATCTGATTAAAGAACTGCCGATCACCCTGTTGCTGCGGCCTTTCGGTGTTGACACTCTGTCGGTGTGGGTGTGGCAGGCGACCTCTGAGAGTCTCTGGGCTCAAGCAGCCGTACCATCGCTCATGGTGGTTGCAATCGGGATGATCGCTGTCGGCCTGTTGTTGACGGCCATCGAGCGTGGCGCAGAGTTCGTGTCATGACGGTGCAAACATCAGGCCATGAAGCGGCGGTGCGCGCGTTGGGGTTGCGTCGCCGGCTCGGGGATCGCAACGTGCTCGACGGTCTCGACCTCGATGTGGTCGCAGGCGAGCTGGTCACGCTCGTCGGGCCGAGCGGATGTGGAAAGACCACACTTCTTCGAACGATCGCTGGACTCGAGTCGTTGGATGCGGGTGCGGTGTACCTCGGCGGTCGCGATGTCACGAACGTTCCCCCCGAACGTCGTCGAGTCGGTCTCGTCTTTCAAGACAACGCTTTATTCGGTCATCTGCGCGTCGAGAAGAACATCGCATTCGGGCTCCGTCATCTGTCGGCGCCAGAGCGTTCGGAGCGCGTCGACGAGATGCTTCAACTCGTGCAGCTGCAACACCTCGCTCGTCGGTATCCGCACCAGTTGTCTGGTGGTGAACAACAGCGAGTTGCGCTCGCGAGGGCACTTGCAGCACGTCCCGATGTGGTGCTGCTTGACGAACCTTTTGGTGCGCTCGACGAAGTGCTGCGCGAAGAACTCGGATGGGAAGTAAGGGGAATCTTGGCTCAGCGCAACACCGCCGGAATTCTCGTGACGCACGATCGCCACGAGGCAATCACGCTCGGCGATCGCGTTGCAGTGATGGACGCAGGCAAGATTCTGCAGTGTGCTGCGCCGCGCGTCGCGTACGAGGCACCAGCCACACGGTTCGTCGCCGACTTCCTTGCGGTCGCCTCATATCTTCCGACGCGCGACGGCGGCTACCAGTTGGTGCGTCCACATCAACTGAGAGTTGTCGCTGGCGGGCCGCACACCGTTACGCGGGTGGAGTTCCTTGGCGCCGCCCATCGCTACACGATTCGCGCAGCGGACGGTTCGACACTCGTTTCTGATGTCGGGCCGAGCGAGCCGTTGCTCGTCGGTGCAGCGTGCGACGTTGCTGTCGTCGCGGGTTGAATCAGTCGTCGCTTACTGCCAAGTCAGTGCGCGAGAAAGATCGGTGACGTACGGTGCCAACCAGCCCGAGGTGTTGCCAAGCGGCAACACGCATTCGTCGAGCACGTAACCGAGCACATCGATCATGTAGCGACGTCGACGCTCGACGCGCTGCATGAGCGGCGGATCTATCGTTCGCAAATGTTCACGAAGCTGCTCGTCGGCCAGAACCACACCATCCTCGAGGTTGGCGTAACAGAAAGGGCCCTTCGACACCGGGATGATGTCTGCTTGAATCGCCATTCCTGAACGAAGCCGCACGTTGCTGCCGCGCGCAAAGGGCGAGTTCACCCACTCGTCGAGATGCAGGTAGTGCCCGGGGTTCAACGCAAAGTCGAGTAGCGATGCATCGCGCACACTTTCAGCGGCCTCGAACACCTCACCACCCGTTGCGCCGATTCGCAATGCGGAGTACCACGCCCTCACCACCGCGAAGTAGTTGGCGAAGAGTCGCTCGGCGAACTCTCGCGTGCCGGCCGGCATGTCATCTGGGCCGCTGGCGACTGCACCCGCGCGACACGTGAGTGCCCCGGCGACTCCGAAGGCGGTGGTGAGCACGTCGCCCTGCTTAGCGGTATTCGACGAAGCACTTGAGAGACCGCGTCGCGCCTTCTCGCCGAAGCCGACCATGCGGTGGCAACTCAAGGTCAGGCCCCGACTGTCAAGTTCGCGTTCCAAGTCGTCTTCGCGCACTCCGGGGCGCACGCGTTGTAGCAAGGCCATGATGCCCGTCGAACTGATGCACGCTGCATATTCAAAAAGTCGAATCTGCTCGGGCTCGTTGATGATGCGCAGCCCGTCGTCAACCGCGGCCAAGAGGCCCGTCGCATTGCTCACCGAGCCGGCAGTGCCGGTGAGGCTGCGCAAGAGATCCACCACGAATGCAGGCATGTCGATGAACGCGGAGTCGTTGCGCGAATCGCCTGCGTCGAGCAACGACGGCGTGTACGTCTTCCAGCCGACGCATCCGACGCGCGAGCCTTGCTGGATACCCTCTGACTCGAAGATCTCACGCAACGATCGCGAGCGTTCGCGAGGCTGACCCATGAGGCTCAGGTCTTGCCACAACTCGACTTCGACACCGATTGCCGGGTCTGGCGCGTAGCCGAGACACTCGTTGCCGACGAGCAGACGAGGTCGGCGCTCCGTGCCAGTCGCGATGATGAGAAGTGCCTCTTCGAATCGCGGATCAAA
>JBMTYA010000075.1:0-6616 GCA_049454015.1 Ilumatobacteraceae bacterium
AGCACATCCACTGCCCCGTCGTTCTCGCGCCACGCCGCGACTGCCCCATCACGTGCAAGGGCAGCCGTTCGCTCGGCACTGCCCAAACTCCGTAAGGCGAGCACTTCTCGAGTTTCAAGCACGAAGTCGCAGGCAACTCGAATTTTGAACTTGTTGAGTCGGGCCAGTGCGCTTGCACCCCAGCCAGCGTCGACATCGAGCACGAAGTGGTCGTCAGCGACACACACCACGCGCAGAAAGGCAGCGATCTTGCCCGTGGGCTCGAGTGCGAAGGCGTAGCGGGATGAACCGACGGCAAGCCCCGCTATGTCGTTGCTCAACTGGGAGTGCAAAAAACTCCGCGCATCTTTGCCACGGGCGGTGATGACATCGCGGGTGATACGAAACGCTGTTGCAGTCACGCTCGACCGCCACTTCCGGTAGCGCCGTTACCTTCGCGACTGCCGCTCGCTCGTTTCTTCGTCATTTCTCGCGCAGCTGGAACCGCCGCCAGAAGCGCCGCGGCTTTGTTGCGACACTCAAGCGCTTCTTCATCGGGGTCGCTGTCGGCGACGATGCCGGCGCCCGCCTGGAGATACGCCGTGTCACCGCTGGCAAATAATGTACGAATCGCAATTGCGACATCGAGGTTGCCGCTGAAGTCGATGTAGCCGACGACACCCGCGTACGGGCCGCGCTTGACGGGCTCGAGTGCGTCGATGATCTCCATCGCGCGAACCTTCGGCGCGCCGCTTACGGTGCCAGCTGGCAGCGTGGCGCGCAGCACGTCGACTGGCCCAAGGTCGTCTCGCAGCTCGCCCGACACCTGCGAGGTGAGGTGCATGACGTGGCTGTATCGCTCGAGCGTCATAAGTTCGTCGACCTTCACGGTGCCGAATTTTGCGATACGACCGACATCGTTGCGGGCGAGGTCGACGAGCATCACGTGCTCGGCACGTTCTTTCGGGTTCTCGCGCAACTCGCCAGCAAGTCGACGGTCATGTTCGTCGTCGCGACCGCGCTTTCGCGTGCCTGCAATCGGCCGACTCGTCACGCGGCCGTTGCGCAGCTGCACGAGTGGCTCGGGCGAACTGCCAGCGATGGTCATCGACTCATGTCGCACGAAATACATATAGGGGCTCGGGTTCACCTGCCGAAGCACTCGGTAGAAGTCGAACGGGTCGGCGTCGAGCTTCAAGTCGAAACGCTGCGACAAGACGACCTGGAAGATGTCTCCGGCGAGGATGTGCTCTTTAGCCACTTTCACTGCCTGTTGGTACTTGCCGTCGCTCATCGACGACGGCGGGGCTTCGAGCGCTGTGCCACCAACTGGCGGCTCAGCCACGTCTGCTGCGACCGCTTGGGCAAGATCGTGAACCATGCGTTGCACCGATGCACACGCGGCGTCGTACGCGGCGTCGAGTGCGGTTGTGTCGAGACCCAACGTCGGCACGCTCTCGATCAGGTAGGCGCGCTGCTTCCAGTGGTCAAATGCGGCGAGTGAGCCGATCATCAACATTGCAGCATCAGGAAGTTTTCGGTCGTCGTGCGGCGTGTTGGGGAGTTTCTCAATTTCGCGCACGACGTCGTATCCGATGTGGCCGATCATGCCGCCTTGCAACGGAGGAAGCTCTGGCACCACCGACGACTTGTACGTCTCGAGCATCGTCTCGAGTGCCGCGAGAAACCCGCGATCCGTCGGAACAGCTTTGGGCACCGCACCACTCGTTCGTACCTTGCCGTCAACGAGCGAGATTTCTGCACGGGGGCGGCAGCCGACGAAACTGAATCGCGCCCAGCGCTCGCCGTGCTCCACTGACTCGAGCAAGAAGCCGGGTTTGTCGCCGACGAGGGCCAAGAACGCACCCACCGGCGTGTGCTGGTCGGCAACCACCTCGCACCACACGGGCACGAGGCCATTGGTGGCAGCTTGTGCGCGGAACTCGTCGCGACTCGGCGAGATGCGCACGGTCGTGATTAGAGGTAGAGGCCGGTGCTCGCCTCGATGCGTGAGGCCGCAACGGCGTGCAGGTCGCGCTCGCGCAACATGATGTAGTCACTACCGCCGACTTCGACTTCGTACCGGTCGTCGGGGCTGAAGAGCACTCGGTCGCCGACTTCGGCAGCGCGAACGCTCTGTCCGAGGGCCACTACTTCGGCCCACACGAGACGCTTTGCCACTTGGGCAGTCGCCGGAATGAGAATGCCGCCCGTTGAACGGCGCTCGCCGTCAGCAGAGGGAATTCGCACGAGCAAGCGATCGTTCAGCATCTTGATCGGCAGTTTTTCTTGCTCGGACATTTGCGTCAGGCTACCGACGGCTTAGCGCGCGGGGCGCACGCGCACGCCGCGCGACACCATGGCGGCTTTCGCCTGCGCGATGCTGAACTCTCCGAAGTGGAAGATTGATGCCGCAAGAACCGCATCGGCGCCACCGACGAGCACACCATCGGCCAAATGATCGAGTGTTCCCACACCACCGCTCGCGATGACTGGCACGTCGACTGCAGTTGTCACAGCGCGGGTGAGATCGAGGTCGAAACCTTCGCGAGTGCCGTCGCGATCCATTGAGGTGAGCAAGATTTCACCGGCGCCGAGAGCGGCGGCACGCATCGCCCATTCCACGGCGTCGATGCCGGTGGGCGTGCGGCCGCCATGCAGATACACCTCGAAGTTGCCGGCGGCCGAGCCGCGCTTGGCATCGATTGCGCACACCACGCATTGTTTGCCGAAGTCGGCGGCGATCTCCGCGATGAGTTCGGGGCGCTGCACCGCGGCGGTGTTGACGCTCACTTTGTCGGCACCGGCACGCAGCAGCTTGCGGGCAGAGTCGACATCGCGCACTCCTCCACCGACAGTGAGCGGAATGAACAGTTGCTCCGCGGCGCGAGCAACGAGGTCGACCATGGTGTCGCGGCGGTCGCTCGACGCGGTGATGTCGAGGAACACGACTTCATCTGCACCCTCTTCGTCATAGCGAGTCGCGAGCTCGACCGGGTCGCCCGCGTCGCGCAGACCGACAAAGTTGACGCCTTTTACGACGCGACCGTCAGTCACATCGAGGCACGGAATGACACGTGCGAATGTGTCGACACTCTTGCTCATCGCGCGCGCAAAGCTTTCAGTGCATCTGGCACGTCGAAGCGACCTTCGTAGATTGCTTTGCCGACGATCACACCGGCGAGTGTTCGCACTTCGTCGCCTGCAGAAACTTGCACGTCGCGCAGTTCGCGCAAGTCGCCGAGTTCGGCGACTCCGCCGCTCGCGATAACTGGCGTATCGGTGATGGCGAGAAGTTCGCGCAGCCCTGCGATATCCGGGCCGGCGAGCATGCCGTCGCGTGAGATGTCGGTGACGATGAATGCCGAAGCCGACGGGTACTGCCCCACTGCCGAGGACAGCGTCAGGGTTGAGCCACGCAACCAACCGTCGGTGGCAACCTCACCGTTGCGGTGATCGAGACCTACTGCAACTTCGACCAGTTTGGCGACGGCGTCGACAAGGCCGGGGTCACGCACGGCGGCCGAACCCATCACCACTCGCGCGACACCTGCATCGGCAAGTTGTTGAGCATCGTCGAGACTGCGCACGCCGCCACCTGTTTGTACTTTCGCACCGACAGCTCGCGCGATGCTCTGCACGACGGCTCGGTTGTTGCCTTTGCCGGCGGCAGCATCGAGGTCGACGACGTGAATCCACTCGGCGCCACCCTCAACGAACGATCTAGCGACTGCCACCGGGTCGTTCGAATAGCCCTTCTCGCGTGCGAAGTCGCCCTGCTCGAGCCGCACGACCTGGCCGCCGCGTAGATCAATGGCGGGATACAACTTCATGCGCGCACCGCATCGACGAAATTGCGAAGTAGCGCCAGGCCGTCAGCAGCTGACTTCTCCGGGTGGAACTGCACCGCGAACACGTTGTCTTTGCGCACCGCGGCGGTGACGGTGCAGCCGTAGTCGGTGGTCGCGACGATGTGCGAAGCGTCGCTCGGCACTGGGTGCAGCGAGTGGACAAAATACATCCACGGTTCTTGCGGCAGACCCGCAAACATCGGGTCATTACTTTGCACGTGTAAGCGGTTCCACTGCATCTGGGGTCGCTTGACGGTGTCGGGCAGATAACGAACATTGCCAGAGATGACGCCAAGACCGCGAACTCCGGGGTCTTCGTCGCTCGCGTCGAAGAGCATTTGCATGCCGACGCAGATTCCAAGAAAGGGTTTACCGCTCGCGATGCTTTCTCGCGTCAGCGGTTCCAGGCCTGAGGTCGTCAATGCGTTCATGCACGCGCCGAAGGCGCCGACACCGGGCAGCACGACGGCAGCTGATCTTCGAATCAGAGCGGCGTCATTGGTGAGTTGCGCATCTGCACCGACGCGTTGCAACGCCTTCTGCGCAGAACGCAGGTTGCCGATGCCGTAGTCGAGCACCGCAATGAGCGGTGCGCTCACAGGCTGCCTTTAGTGGAAGGCACTCCAATCGTCTCGACACGCACGGCGTCGCGCAAGCAGCGGGCCAACCCCTTGAACGTGGCCTCAATGATGTGGTGCGCGTTGTTGCCCGAGCGCTTCGTCACGTGCAGCGTGATTGCAGCAGCAGTAGCGAACGAGGAGACGGCGTGCTCTGCCAGCTGCGGATCGAACGGCGGGTTGCCGAGCGGTAGCACTTCGGGGATCTGCACGTTCCACGCGACGAAGGGTCGACCGCTCAGGTCGAGTGCCACCTCGACGAGTGCTTCGTCGAGCGGGAACGCTCCGCTGGCGAACCGTCGGATACCCGACTTGTCGCCGAGTGCTTCACGAAATGCTTCGCCTAGCGCAATGGACACGTCTTCCACCGTGTGGTGAGTGTCGATGTGTAGATCGCCCTTGGCATGCACTTTGAGACCGAACCCGCCGTGCTTGGCGAGTTGTTCGAGCATGTGGTCAAAAAACGGGATACCCGTCGAGATGTCGGCATTCGTCGGACCATCGAGGTTGATCGCAACGTCGACAGAGGTCTCTTTGGTCGCGCGCGAGCGCCGGCCGAGGCGAGACATGTCGTTCAGTCTCGCGCCTGTAATGCGGTCTGCAACGCCGCCAAGAACCTGTCGTTCTCCGCTGCAGTGCCCACGGTGACGCGCAGGCAATCGGTAAGCCCGTCCCACGACGAGCAGTCACGCACCAGCACGCTCTGGTCGAGCAGCGCCTGCCAAAGGGCGCGACCTGCAACGCCCTTTGTGCCTGTCTGCTTAGACCCCATTTGCTCAGTCCCTGTTTGCTCAGTCCCTGTCTGCGGACGAAAGAGAATGAAGTTTGCTTGGCTCGGCCACACGGTCAGCGACATCTTTGACATGGCAGTGATGAGGCGTTCACGCTCTGCAATCACGTCGCGCACCGCAGCTTCCATGTGCGACACGTAGCGAAGGGCCGCACGCCCAGCGGCTTGCTTCAACGCATCGAGACGATACGGGAGTGCGACGACTTCAAGATCGGCAGTCATCCATTTAGGTGCGATGAGATAGCCGAGGCGAGCTGCTGCCATCGACCATGTCTTTGAATAGGTTCGGCTCACTGCGACACGATCGTCTTCGCGCACCATGGCAAGCGCGGTGTGTGGCGAAAACTGTGCATACGCCTCGTCGACGAGCACAATGCCCGGCGTGGCATCAACAGCGGCACGAATCGACTCGTGTGATTCCGCAAGACCAGTCGGGTTGTTTGGCGAGCAAAGAAACGTGATGCTCGGTGAGTGTTGCTTGCACGTGCGCGTGACTTCGGCAGCATCGAGCGTGAAGTCTTCGTTGCGTCTGCCGCTCACAACCGTGGCACCCGCGATGCGAGCGATGTGCGAATGCAGTTGGTACGTCGGCTCGAACGTCACAACCTTGCGGCCTGCCCCCGAATACGCGAGCAAGAGCGACTGAAGCACTTCGTTGCTTCCGTTCGCCACGAACACGTTGTCGGCGTCCACCCCGTGTAGTGCGGCGATGTCTTGTCGCAACGCGCTGGCGGTGCGGTCGGGATAACGATTCCAGCGAATATCACGCACTGCACTCGCAACGGCATCTACGAATTCACGCGGCGGCTCAATCGGCGACTCATTCGTGTTGAGCCGAACTTCAACCGACACTTGGGGCGAGTGATAGCCCGAGAGCTCGCGCAGATCGTCGCGTTTCGGGTATCGCTCCACGCATCAAGGCTAAGTGGCGGTCAGCGGGCGCTGCGTACGGCGCGCTGCAACAACCTGATGGCTGTCGATAGACCGCGCTCCGCTTCGTAAATCGACACAAGCAACGAGTCGGCATCATCGTCTTCACCGCGCAAGGCGGCGTTGCGACGCTCGGCGAGTGCCGACAATCTGCTTCGACAAGCTTCGACCGCGTCGACGAGTGCCGCAAGCTCTGATGCGGCGCTGGAGTTGTCGCTTGACGTCGGCATCACTGTCTCGATGGGCAGACGGGCGCGAGTCGACACTCGTCGCACTTCGGTTTGCGGGCGTCACAAACGCGACGGCCGTGCAAGATGAGACGGAGGCTGAACTCGCCCCACTCCTCCGGCGGCAGCAGTGCATTGAGTTCGTGCTCAACTTTGACTGGGTCTTCTTCGCGGGTGAGGCCGAGTCGCTTGGAGAGTCGCAGCACATGCGTGTCGACGGGA
>JBMTYA010000076.1:0-6566 GCA_049454015.1 Ilumatobacteraceae bacterium
CCGAACACCTCGGCTGCTTTTCGACGCGCGGTGTCGTCGCCTGCGGTGTTGCGCACGAGTCTCCGCACGCTGTGACGCACCGGCGCACCGGCATGCTTCGCGCCAGGAAGCTTCGAGCCCGCAAACGCCACAGTGACCGCCGCTGCTTTCTTGGCTTGGCGGCGGGTGGCAAGGCCCGGGTGCTGGTCGTAGCTCACCACCACGACCGGAATTCGCAAGGCTCTCGCAGCACGCACCGCCGGTTCGCTTGCAAAACCGCCCACGCTCACCACGACACGCGGTTGCCACTGTCGAAATCGCCTCGTAGCAATCCCGGTGCCGACCACCAACTTGGGAACCGCAAGCAGGCTTCGCAGAAGGGCCCGCGGTGCGAAACTTCGCTGCAACCCATCGACGTTCAAGAACAACCGCGGGTGGTCGGTGTCGGCAAGCAGTTGCGCGTCAATCGGCCGCTTCGACGCGACGAAGGCCACCGAACGAGGCGAGCGTCCGCGATCCACCAATTGCTCGGCAATGGCAAGAGCGGGAATCATGTGCCCGGCGGTGCCGCCACCGGCGATGACGGCGAAGACTCGCGGTGACGATGGTGTGCTGTTTGCCGTCACGAGAACACGCCGAACGCTACCTCGGCGTCAGTTCATCTTTCGCGCGATGTTGAGCAGCAAGCCGGCCGCCGACAACGTGATGAGCAGCGAACTTCCGCCGTATGAAATGAGCGGAAGCGTGAGGCCAGTCACCGGCATCGCGCCGACGACGCCGCCGATGTTGATCATCGCCTGCACGGCGAACCACACGGTGATGCCTGCGGCGAGCAACGCACCGGAGTAGTCCGGTGCACGCATCGCCACCACGAAGCCAAGGAACGTGAGTGCAAAGAATCCACCGATCACGATCGTGCTGCCGATGAACCCGAACTCTTCGGCGATCACCGTGAAAATAAAGTCGCTGTGCGCAAGCGGAACGTATCCCCACTTGCTCGTGCCAGCACCCGGACCGACACCGACAAGACCACCGTTGGAGATGCTGAGCATCGACTGCCACACCTGGTAACCACTGTGCTCCTTATTCCCTTCGATGTCCAAGAACGCAGTCCACCGACTGATTCCTGACGAGGAAGTGAACACATACATGAGCCCGGCCATCGACGCGCCGATTGCCGAGACGACAATCCAGCGAACCGGGCTCCCGGCCATATACAACACTGTGAATGCGATGCCCGAAAGCACGACCGCTGCACCGAGGTCGCGCTGCGCCATCGCGAATCCAGCAGCCACCACCCACGTCAACAGTGCGGGCTGGAACGTGCGCTTGAAGTCGGTGAGGTCAGCCTGACGACGACCGAGGTTGTTCGTCAGATAAATGATGAGTGCGAACTTGAGCAACTCCGACGGCTGGAAGCGAATCGGTCCCATCTCCACCCATGCGCGTGCGCCGTTGACGGAGAGACCAAGCGGTGTGAACGGCAATGCGTTCAACCCGAGCACCACGAAGAGAATCGGCTTGTTCAGTCGTTGCCACGCGCGGTACGGCATCCGGTAGGTGCCGATTGCGGCGACGACGCCGACGGTTGCCCACGTCAACTGCTTGAAGAACATGGTGAAGGCGGAACCGCCGTTATTCACCGAGACGATCGACGACGCGGAGAGCACCATCACGAGACCGATCGCGACGAACACACTGACGATGAGCATGATGCCGTAGAACACCATGTTCGGCTCGCTCATCGGCTCGACTCGCGCGTTGGAGACTCGGCGGCCGGCGAGGGCCGCGGCGCGGCGCTCGCTGAGCGACGGAATCGCAAAGGCCCCGCTGTTGTCCACGTTCACTGCAGTCATGTTCATTTCTCCTTTGTCATTGCTCGAACACAGCGAGCGAAGTCGTCGCCGCGCTCGCCGTAGTTCGAATACCAGTCGTAACTTGTGCACCCCGGCGACAACAGCACAACGTCACCGGTGTCGGCGAGCTGACGCGCGGTCTTGACCGCTGCTTCCATCGAGTCGGCTCTCTCGACTCGGCACACACCGCTGAAGGCCGCTTCGATCAGGTTCGCCGAGTATCCGATGGCCACCACTGCGCGCATGCGCTGCGGTTGGCTCGCCATCGACGACAAATCGAGGCCCTTGTTCTTACCGCCCGCTATCAGCACGATGCTCTTAAACGAGGTGAGTGCAGCCTGCGCGGCGTGCGGGCTCGTGGCCTTGCTGTCGTTGTAATACGAGACTCCGTCGACTTCTGCAACGAACTGGATGCGGTGCGGCGCGTGGTGGTAGCGCGACAACGCGTTGGCGACACCTTCCACGGTGCCAAGGCCCGACTCGAGCACCAGCGCGCTGGCGGTGAGCGCATTCGTCACGTCGTGCGGCAGCGCACGACTGAGTTGACCCACGTCGATGATGCGACCCTGCGGACCAACGAGGGCGCCTGACTCCACTCGATAGTCACCCCTGTCGAGACCAAACGTGACGACCCGAGCCGCAGTCGATCGCGCACTCGCAATGATCGACTCATCGCGAATCGGTGCGACCGCGACGTCGCCCGCGCGTGCCGCCGCCCAGATTCGGGCTTTCGCTGAACGATACGAGTCGAGGTCGCGGTGCCAGTCGAGGTGGTCTGGCGCAAGGTTCAACCAAGCAGCAGCCTCTGCGCGAAAATCGCGCGTGTAGTGCAGTCTGAAACTCGAACACTCGACTGCGAAACAGTTGTGGTCTTCGTCGAGTGCTTCCACCCAGGGCGTCTCGGTGTTGCCGACTGCGGCGGCCCGCCTCCCCGAAGCTGAAAGCATCGCTGCAGCCATGAGCGTCGTGGTGGTCTTGCCGTCAGTACCGGTGATGGCGACGATCGGGCGCGGCTTACTGCGCGACTGCTCGTCGCGGTATGCGAGCTCGATCTCAGACACGATTTCCACCCCTGCGCGCGAAGCACTCGTGATGATCGGATGCGTCTCTGGCACACCAGGGCTTGGCGCAAGATGCGAGAACTCACTCATGCGACGTGCGCAAGCCATCGCGGTATCAGGGCCCTCGAGTAGTTCGGCGCCAACCGAGGCAGCAAACGTTGCGTTGTCAGCCGAAGGACGGTCGTCAGCCACCACGAGTTTTTCGCCACGAGCAGCAAGAAACTTGGCGGTGCTGCGGCCAGCAACCGCGAGACCGTACACCAACGTGGTCATGCCGTCGCTCCGTACGGGTCACACACGCTCACGGCAACGCTTCTCCGATCAGACGAATCTCGTTGGTGAAGTCGGCGATGAAGAGCGCCACTCCGGCTGCGACGCAGAGCGCCGCCAAGAGCCAGAAGCGGATGATGACGGTGGTCTCAGGCCAACCAGAGAGTTCGAAATGGTGGTGAATTGGCGACATCTTGAAGAGGCGCTTCTTGCGACCACTTGCTTTGAACACTCCCATCTGGATTGCGACCGAGCCTGCTTCCATCACGTTGATGCCGCAGATGATCGGCAACAGAAAGTGCGTGTTCGTAGTGACCGCGAGCAGTCCGAGTGCGGCACCGATGCCGAGAGCGCCGACGTCGCCCATGATGATTCGCGCTGGAGCTGCGTTCCACCACAGGAATCCACCGCACGCCCCGGCCATCGCCGCAGCGAGCACTGCGAGGTCGAGCGGGTTCACGATTGCCGAGTAGATGTCAGAGTTACGGAATGCGAAGTAGGCAATCAAGCCGAACGCACCGAACCCGAACATCGCCGAGCCAGCCGCCAGCCCGTCGAGGCCGTCGGTCACGTTCACCGCGTTCGTCGTCGCCCACACCATGAGTGCGGTCCACACCACCCACACGGGCGTGCTCACGTCCCATCCCGGCACCTCGGCGCGAGTGAAAGAGATCGTCTCGCTCACACCGGTTTGCGCTGCCAGCAACCACATGAGCAGCACCACGATTCCGAAGGTGATCCATCCCTTCTTCTTCCAGAAGATGCCGCGATTGTGCTGGCGGCGCACCTTCAAGAAGTCGTCGAGAAACCCGAACGCAGCGAGCACGGCAATCGCCAGCCACATAATGAGCGCCTGGTCGGAGAACGCCAGGCCGTCGCGCACGTGCGGCACCAGCCACCCGATGAAGGCCGCAAACAGAATCGCGATGCCACCCATCGTCGGAGTGCCCTGCTTATGCATGTGATGAGTGGGGCCGCGGTCTTCGGCGCCGAGGATGGGCTGGCCCTTGCCGAGGCGGGCGAAGAATGCGATTAAAAGGCGGGTGAAGGTGATCGAGAAGACGATCGCAATGCCAGCGGCCATGAGAATCGCGATCATCGAGCCGCCGCCAACAGTTCTCGGGCGACAAGTGCGTCACTGAACGGAATCTCTCGACCGGCGATCGACTGCATGGTTTCGTGGCCGCGACCGGCAATCACCACCACATCACCCGGTTTTGCAACCGAGCACGCGCGGTTGATGGCGAGTCGGCGGTCGACTTCGACGACTAACTTGCCGCGCTCTTGCGCCGGCACACCAGAGACAATCGCGTCGATGATTGACTGCGGATCCTCGCTGCGCGGGTTGTCGCTCGTCACGATTACGCGATCTGCACCGCACGCAGCTGCCCCCATGTCGGGGCGCTTGCTCGCGTCACGGTCTCCCCCGCATCCGAACACCACGATGACGCGACCCGAGCTACTGGCGGTGCGAACCGCAACATCGCGTGCTGCGGCGATCACGTTGCGCAGGGCCTCCGGGGTGTGCGCGTAGTCAACGAGCACCGCGAACGCACCGTCTGGATTTACGTTCTCAAAGCGACCCGGGATCCGCGGCAACTTCGCCAGACCGGCGA
This sequence comes from Ilumatobacteraceae bacterium, assembly GCA_049454015.1. Lineage (GTDB taxonomy): Bacteria > Actinomycetota > Acidimicrobiia > Acidimicrobiales > Ilumatobacteraceae > F1-60-MAGs027. The sequence goes on from JBMTYA010000076.1 coordinate 4,783, forward strand.
CGATGTGCGCGGTGCTAATACCGAGCTCTGCAGCCGTCGTCGCCGCCGCTACGGCGTTTGCGACATTGAACTCTCCCCCAACCGCACAGTGCACTTCGGTGCCGCGCCAGACGAATCGACTGCTCGAGGAGTCCACGTTCACCTCTGAAGCATCGCTACGTGCGTAGGTGGTGATGGTGACGTCGCTACCGTCACAGATCTTGCGTCCGTATGGGTCGTCGCGATTCACGATGCCGCGCTCGGTGTAGCCCTTCGAAAAGAGGCTTGCCTTTGCGGCGAAGTACGCGTCATGGGTGCGATGGAAGTCGAGATGGTCATGACCGAGATTGGTAAAGACCGCAGCAGCAAAATGCATGCCGGCGACTCGCTTCAGCGTCAACGCATGGGATGACACTTCCATCACCACCGCCTTGGTGCCGTTCTTGCGTTCCTGCGCCAGAGTGCGCTGCAACTCAGGGGCTTCGGGTGTGGTGCGGGCGCCGGACAGCGTTCCGAGAACGGTGGTGCGCTTACCGGCCTGCTCGAAGATCGAGCCCAGCATGTGGGCGGTGGTGGTCTTGCCGTTCGTTCCGGTGACTCCGACGACCGTCATCGTGCGGCTCGGCTGGTCAAAGAACGCACCAGCAAGGTGACCCATTGCTTCGCGAGTGTCGCTGGCGACAATCTGCGTCGCTGAGTTCTTGGGTAGCTCGTGGTCGACCAGCAGCGCGACCGCACCGCTCGCGGCGGCCGATGCCGCAAAATCGTGTCCGTCGTGTCGTTCGCCGCGCACACAACAAAAGAGTGTGCCGCGCCCGACGTTGCGGCTGTCGTGAGTGACGTCGCTCACGAGCACCGAGGCGTCACCAACGATGCGAAGTCCGAGAGCCCTCACCGTGTCAGCGCCGAGGCGAGCAAGCAACGTGTCGACGGTGACGGCGTCGCTTGAAACCATGGCGTTAGTGCGAGGGTCCGAGTTCGGCGGGACGCTTGCCGACGCAACCCGTGTCGCCGGCTGTCGGTCGCAAGTCAAGTTCGTTGACGATCACTTGACCGATTCGTGCAAAGACCGGCGCCGCTGCGGTGCCGCCAAAGCGGTCGCGCGAACCCGGGTCGGGCTCGTCGACCGACACGAGCACCGTGAACTCCGGGTTGCTCGCGGGCAGGAAACCAACGAACGACGCGAAGTACGCGCGCGAGCCGTCGTCTTTCAAGTATGTGCCATTGTCTTGGCGGATGTATCCGGTTCCGGTCTTACCGCCCACCGAAAGACCCTTCATCTTCGCAAGTTGCGCTGTGCCGTAGCAGACCACGTCGGTCATAAGCGATCGCATCGTGGCCGCAGTCGAGCTCGACAACACTCGACGCGTCGGCGACTCGGGTGTCGGCGTGCTGAGCCCACGATCATCCACAACCTGAGTTACGAGCTTGGGCCCGATGTACACACCATCGTTGGCGATGACGTTCACTGCGGACACGAGTTGGATAGGCGTTGCGCCGTAGCCATAGCCGTAGGCGAAGGTGAACTTCTCCGTGCCCTGCCAGTTGCGCGCCAGCTTGAGGAGACCCTTGGTTTCACCGGGGAACTTGAGCGATGTCTTCTCGCCGAACCCGAACGCCGAGAGCCACTGGCGGTTGCGTTCAGTGGAGAGTGTTTGCGAAATCTGGATGGTGCCAAGGTTGGACGAGTCAACAAGAATCTTTCGCACCGACATTTGTTCTGTCGGGTGCGGGTAAGCATCTTTGATTTCCTGCTCCCACTGCGTGCCCTGGTTGAACACTTGCTTGCCCTGCACGAGGAAGCT
>JBMTYA010000077.1:0-6515 GCA_049454015.1 Ilumatobacteraceae bacterium
CGATGCTGACCGGCGAGAGCGTGCCGGTCGATGTGACCGTCGGTGCAAACGTCACCGGCACCACCGTCAACCTGACGGGTCGCCTCGTGGTGCAGGCCACGCGAGTCGGCGCGGAATCCACCTTTGCGCAGATGGCTCGGCTCGTCCGCGATGCCCAAGCGACGAAAGCCCCCGTGCAGAAACTTGCAGATCGAGTGAGCAGCGTGTTCGTGCCGTCGGTAATCGCGATTGCCTTCGTCACGTTTGGTGCATGGTGGTGGCTCGACGGCGACTTGTCGCAGGCGTTCACAGCGTCAGTAGCAGTGTTGATTATCGCGTGCCCATGTGCGCTGGGTCTTGCGACACCCACCGCACTGATGGTCGGCAGCGGTAGGGCTGCGCAGATGGGCATTGTCATCAAAGGCGCCGACGTGCTGCAAGGCACGCGACGCATCGACACCGTCGTGTTCGACAAGACCGGCACGGTCACGACGGGTGCGATGCAACTGGTCGATGTTGTCTGCCACGAGGGAACATCGCGTACCGAAGTGCTTGCTGTGGCTGGTGCTCTTGAGTATGCGAGCGAGCATCCCGTGGCGAAAGCAATCGCTTCGGCCGCCCGCTCAGAGCTCGGCACGCTCGCGTCGGTGACCGCCTTCGAGAACCTGCCTGGTATGGGTGCGGTTGGTGTCGTCGGTGGTGCGAGCGTGATGGTGGGCAACGAACTGTTGATGCGCCGCAAGCTCGTGTTGATTCCCAGGCCGATGTCAGAGGCAATCGAGTCGGCACGTGCGTCGGGCAACATCGCGGTCTTGGTGGCAGTGAACGGCGCAGTAAAGGGTGTCTGCGTCGTCGCCGACCGGCCGAAGGCCAACAGTGCTGCGGCAATCGCTGCACTGCGCGACCTCGGCTTGCGACCAATCCTGCTCACCGGCGACAGTCGTGCGACCGCGCTGGCTGTAGCCGAACAAGTCGGAATCGAGACTGATGACCAGCACGTGATCGCAGGGGTACTGCCCGAAGAAAAGGTCAGAGTTGTCGCCGACCTTCAGCAACGTGGTTATGCAGTTGCAATGGTGGGTGACGGCGTGAATGACGCAGCGGCGTTAGCGCAGGCAAACGTTGGCATTGCAATGGGCACCGGTACCGACGTTGCGATGAACGCAAGCGACCTCACCATCGTGAGCGGCGACCTGCGCCTCGTGCCAGATGCCATTCTCTTGTCGCGTGCAACACTGCGCACGATCAGTGCAAACGTGTTCTGGGCGTTTGTCTACAACGCCGCAGCGATTCCGCTCGCGGCATTCGGATTGCTCAACCCGATGTGGGCTGGTTTGGCGATGGCGCTCTCGAGCGTGTTCGTTGTAACCAACAGCCTGCGCCTGCGCACCACCCGGCTCACGCCGCAGACAGCGTTCGTTCACGCAACTCGTTAACGGCGTCGCGACGCCACTCACGAATCGTTCGCTCGCTTACGCCGTATCGCTGGGCAATCTGTTCGACGTTGAATGTGCGCAGTGCTTCCAACATCGCCAGGGATTTCGCTGAGACGTCGTTGGCTCGGGCCTCATGCAAGAGCTCGTTCAGTAGTTCTTCAGCAAGCGGCTCAACCTCACTGTCACCGCGTTCAAGCACATTGCCTCTCGCATCAGTCGTGACGCCGTCCACGATGAGATCCCAACTGTCGTCAAGTCGCTCGTGCTTGGGCCGGCGGCGCTCACGCCTCACAAATGCGAAGTACTCGATGTCGCGCACGATGTTGGCGGCAATCTTCGTTGGTCTCCGATCAATCGGATATGTACGAATGATCTCCCAGCCGTGGGACAGCACAAGGCTGAAGGCGTCATCGAAGCCCGTGCGCTGTGTCTTGCCGCGTCGACGACCAATGGCAAGCATCGGCGGAAAGATTCGCTGCAAGACGATTCGGGCAGCTAATTGATCGGTAGCGGCACGGCGCACAATGTTGGCGAGCACTCGGTCGGCTTTCGTGTCATATTTGGCGCCGAGAAATCCGGCAGCTTTCAGCACCTCGTCGAGGTTGTAAAACGGTCGGTCTGAAAGCCCCCAAGAATTCACCTTCCGCAGGCTGCGCGGACAATGCTTCAGGCGATCCCATTCCTTTTGTAGGAGCGTGACGGGATTGCATCGGACTTTGATGTCTTGATCGGTGGTGGTCATGCCTCCCGAGCGTGGGAATGACCCTCACCGCTACTCTCACCGCGGTGGGCTGATGCGCCAGAATTGGGCGATGCGCATCGTGCTGCCGTCTGGAACCCCCGCCGAAATCGACCTCAGCGTGAAGAACCCTGCGATGGGTCTCGTGATTGCTCCGGATATCTGGTCGCTGCGGCCGCTGTATGACGACATGGTGTCTCGACTCGCTCGCGAATGGAACATGGCAGTGTGCGCCGTAGAGCCGTTCCCTGGCCGCACGATTCCCCAGGAAATCGAACCGCGAATGGCGGCGGTGGCTTCACTCGACGATGCGAGTCATCTCCGTGACCTGCACGAGGCAGCCGACGCCTTGGGCACCTCAAGAGTCGGGCTCATGGGTTTTTGTCTCGGCGGCATGTATTGCTTCAAGTCGGCCGTCAGCGAGCGCTTTGTGCGAATCGCCAGTTTCTACGGGATGATCAGAGTGCCTGCGAACTGGCGCTCAGCTACGCAAGGGGAGCCGCTCGACTATCTTGCTCGCGGCGATGCACGCAAGGTGCTCGCCATCATCGGCACCAAAGATCCGTACACGCCGGCTCCTGACGTTGCCGAGTTACGAAAGCTTGGCTGCAACGTCGTTGAATACGAGGGCGCCGAGCACGCATTTGCCCATGATGCATCGAGGCCGTCGCATCGCAAAGACGATGCAGCCGACGCGTTCGCGCGGGCGCGCGACTGGCTCTTATGAAGAGCGGGTGCTGAGTTTTGAACGTTCTTTGATGCGATAGCGCCGATCGGACTGCTCCAGCCATCCGAGACGGATGAAACTCGCGATTGCCTTGTTCACGCGCTCGCGCGAGGCACCGACCATGCCGGCCAGTTCTTCTTGCGTGACGGGGAGGACGAATTCATCCTTGCCGTCCGACAGTTCGAGCAGGCGCTTGGCTGTGCGACCGGTGACGTCCAAGAACACGCTGTCAGAGAGCACCTCGTCCATCACGCGCAGGCGGTTGGCAAGCAGTTTTGCGACACCCCACAACATGGCCGGGTTGGACTGCAACTCGGCTTTCACCGCCGTGTAGGGGATGCGCAGCACGCTCGATGGTTCGAGTGCCCTCGCCAGCGCGCTTCGTGCACCATCGTCAAGCAGACCCAGTTCGCCGAACAAGTCGCCGTTCTCCATGAGCGCCAGCATGCTCTCTCGAGAGTCGAGCGGACGGTTGCCGATCGCGATTGCGATACGACCCGACAGCACGACGAACATTGCGTCGGGAACTTCTCCCTCGTTGAACAGCACGTCGCCGCGCTGGAGTGATCGCACGACGCCTGCGGCGGCAATCTTCTTCAGTGCATCCGCCGGTGTCGCTGCGAAGAACGCGTTTTTGCCAAGGAGTTCTTCGTGAGTCATGAGCATCACGGTACTACCCTGAAAGACGATGCCGACAGGAGAACTTCGCAGACCTGGCGAAGTGATCTGGACCATCGTCGTTGCGGCAGGTTCTGGTACTCGATTTGGTGGCCCGAAGCAGTTCGAAACACTGGGCGATCGTCGCGTCATGGATTGGTCGGTAGCAATCGCACGAGAAGCCAGTGATGGAGTAATCGTCGTGCTGCCGCCCGACGTGGCGGAGACAGAAGGCGGTATTGCGGGCGGTGCTACCCGCAGCGAATCGGTACGTAAGGGTCTCGCCGCAGTTCCAAAAAATGCCACCATCATCTGCGTGCACGATGCGGCGCGACCGTTTGCAAACGAAGACGACTTCGCACGAGTGATTGAAGCGGTGGCCGGCGGGGCAGACGGTGCCGTACCAGCGATACCCGTGGCAGACACCATCAAAGTGGTGGACGACACCGGCCAAGTGGTTCGCACGCCAGCACGTGGATCGTTGCGAGCAGTGCAGACACCGCAGGCGTTTCGTGCCGAGATGCTTCGTCGTGCGCATGCGTCGCGCGGGGAAGGCACCGACGATGCGGCGCTTGTCGAAGCCGAAGGTGGGAAAGTCGTCGTCGTCGACGGTGACGTCGTCAATCGCAAAATCACCACACGCGACGACCTCGAATGGGCGCGCGCCCAGCAGCGCGGCGAGCAGTGATGAACCAGCAGACAGGTCGTATTCAGCCGTGACTTCCATGCGCATCGGACAGGGATTCGATATCCATCGTTTCGCCGACGACGAGCGCCCGCTCGTGCTCGCAGGTGTCACGTTCAATGGTGAGCGCGGACTGCTCGGCCACAGCGATGCTGACGCCGTCGCGCACGCCGTGAGTGACGCGCTGCTCGGTGCGGCGGGTCTCGGCGACATTGGACAGCACTTTCCGGATACGGATCCGAAGTGGAAGGGTGCTGACTCCATGCAGATTCTCCGCGCCGTCGTGGGCAAGGTGCACGATGCCGGTTGGAAGATCGCAAATGTCGACGTCAACGTGGTGTGTGAACAACCCAAGATTGCACCTCATCGTGACGCCATGCAGCAGAACCTCACGCTTGTGCTCGGCGCACCGGCCAGCGTGAAGGGCAGACGGGCAGAACGACTCGGCAGTATCGGACGCGGCGAAGGCATTATGTGTCTCGCCGTCGCGCTGCTCACATCATGAGCCGCGGACCTCGTCGCGGTCCGCGACGCCAAGAGCGCAGCGGTGGTCGCCCGACTCGTCAGCGAAACAACGACCGCGGTCCACGACCGCGCAACAACGACCGCGCACTGGGTGGAGAACAGATCGAAGGTCGGCAAGCCGTGCGCGAGTTACTGATCGCTTCACGACGAACTGTGCGCGAAATTTTGGTGGCAGACGACAGCGAGCGGAACCCGATCATCGCTGAGATCGTCGAACTTGCACGCTCGCAGCGCGTGGTGGTGCGCAACGTCGACCGCCAACAGATTGACGAGCAAGCCCGCAGTGAGGCACCGCAAGGTGTGATTGCATTTGCTGAACCACTCGAAGAAGTGCTGCTTGACGACGTGCTCGCTGGGGCGAGCGACAAGTTGTTTCTCGTCGCCATCGACGGAGTGACCGACCCGGGCAATCTCGGTGCAATCCTTCGTTCGTGTGAGGGTGCCGGCGTTGATGCCGTCATCCTCCCGCGACACCGCGCGGTGCACATCACCCCGAGTGCTGCAAAAGCTGCTGCGGGTGCGGTGGAGTACCTCTCTATGTGCGTGGTGCCCGGGCTGCCGACGGCCATCCAACAATTGCGCGACAACAACGTGTGGGTGATCGGGTTCGACGACGAAGCCGAGAAGCCGATCTTTGGGCTCGGTGATCTTGCTCGCGAGCACGTGTGCATCGTGCTTGGGGCAGAGGGTCCGGGCCTTTCGCGACTCGTGCGCGAGCGGTGTGACCTGCTGCTTTCCATCCCGATGCGTGGCGCTCTCTCGTCGCTCAACGTGTCGGCAGCGGCTGCGCTTGCGACCTACGAAGTCGTGCGCGCGCGAAGCTGAACCAACTCGAGCGAATCTCGAAACTGCTCACGTGAAGCACGACCAAATCGCGCGTAGCATTGGACGCTGTCGCATCGTGCGATTCGCCGAGGTAGCTCAGTGGCAGAGCAGCCGCCTTGTAAGCGGCAGGTCGTGGGTTCAATCCCCACCCTCGGCTCATTGAACTTTCTGCATAACCTGCGTGACTACTGTGGAAGCTATGAGTCAAGAGCAACGACGCCCGCGCCCCGCCCCTGAACCTCGAGCAGCCAACGTCAATTCCGTGCTGTCCATCGCGGTCGCCGTGTTGGCCGTCTTGCTCGGGTTCTTCATTCTCCGCGACTTGCGCAACGACTCCGGCATCACCACGTCTGAAGGAGCAGCCCCGAGCGAAGATGTCGCTTCCGAGACCACGCTCGACACCATGCCGGTGCAGACCACTGCCGCCCCTGTGGTGTTGACGGCGTTCAAGGTGCAGATTGCCAACGCCTCAGGCGTGAGCGGGAGCGCAGGACTCCTCACCACCGAGATGCAGGGCAAGGGCTACATCGTCCAGCCAGCCATCAACAAGAGCGAGATCACTCCGAAGCAGACGGTCACCGTCGTCTATTACCTGTTGGGGAGCGAGGCGGCTGCCGCACAAGTCGCCCAAGAACTGGGCGGTGTCGCCACGTCGCCGATGCCGACGCCAATCCCGACGGAAACCGGCAGTCTCGGTGAAGCGAGCGTGTTGGTGTTGCTCGGCACTGACCTCGCGGGCAAGCCGCTTGCGATCATCGCCGGCGGCGCGGCCACTGCTCCGGCAGTGGTGGTCACGACCACAACGACGGCCTAACCGGCTCGTAGCCAGACGGCCTAACAGCTACCCGTTCACGCGACTTCAGAGTCGCGGGATTAGACGGTTGAGAGCGCGAGCTCGGCTGCTTCGCGAACGCACCGTTCGGTGAAGTTCGTTGCATCGTC
>JBMTYA010000078.1:0-6474 GCA_049454015.1 Ilumatobacteraceae bacterium
CCCCGGCATCCACGTAGCGGGCGAAGGCTGCGATCTGAGTCGACGACCCATCCGCCTGGGTCGTCGACGCGCCAGACGAATCGGCGGTCACTCGTTGCGAGACAAGCACACCAGAGAGGGCGATGATCGTCGTGACGAGGATGAGGTTGCGATGTCGTACCAGCACGGTCGAAGAAGGTACGAAGATGCCCCACCTCTGTGCGCAACCGAGGTCAACACCGAAACCGGGTTTCATCGTTGCGAAAAATCACATCGATGTAAGCAATTTCGCCCGCAACTTCATGCCCATCGCGCGATCGTGACGCGATACCACAGTTTGTAAACGGACTGTTTCATCATTTCTACGGATTTGCTAAACGCATCAACTCAAGCAACGACAATGACGCTCCGCTTGCGTCGCGTGAACGAGTTGCACCTACAGTGCAACGCATGCAAGTAGTCAGAACTCCCGACGAGCGATTCGTGAACTTGCGCGACTGGCCGTACGAACCCCTCTACGCCGAAGTCCGACAAGATGACACTGTTCTTCGTGTCGCCCACATCGACACTGGGCCGCGCGACGCTGCGACGACCGTGTTGTGCATGCACGGGGAGCCGAGTTGGTCGTATCTCTACCGCAAGATGATCCCCGTCTTCACGACGGCCGGCCACCGCGTCATCGCACCCGACCTCATCGGGTTTGGTCGCAGCGATAAACCGCTGTCGACCAGCGACTACACCTACGAACGGCACGTCTCGTGGATGAGCCAGTGGTTGGTTGCCAACGACCTGCGCAACCTCACACTCGTCTGCCAAGACTGGGGCGGCCTCATCGGTCTACGGCTCTTGGCGGCGTTTCCCGAACGTTTCGACCGACTCGTGGTGGCCAACACCTTCCTGCCTGTTGGCGACCGACCGCCGAGCGACGCTTTCATGGCGTGGCGCAAGTACAGCCAGGAGACTCCGGTGTTCAACGTCGGTCGAATCGTCGAGGGTGGCTGCGCGCGCAAACCGTTGCCACCCGAAGTGGTCGCGGCATACGACGCGCCATTCCCCGATGATTCGTTCAAAGCTGGTGCACGAATCTTCCCGACGCTCGTGCCGATCAGCCTCGACGATCCGTCATCAAAGGCGAACCTTGCGGCGTGGCAGGTGCTCGAGCAATTCGAAAAGCCGGTGCTCACTGCGTTCGGCGATGCTGACCCGGTCACCAAGGGCGGTGACCGCGGGTTTCAACAACGAGTGCCCGGTACGCGCGGACAGCCTCACACCACCATCACGAACGCCGGACACTTCCTGCAGGAAGACGCAGGCGAAGAACTCGCTCGCGTGGTCAACGAATTCATCGCCCGCAACCCGTAGCAGCCATGAACGTCGCAGTATCGACGACGCCGAAGTCCCACAAGGTTACAGATCGTGCCGACCGCACGCGCACGGCCATCGTCAATGCATTCGTTGCGCTGGTCAGAGAACGAGAAACGTCGCCGGCGATCCCCGAAGTTGCCAGGCGTGCGGGTGTGTCGCTGCGCTCGGTCTACTACCACTTCCGCGACACCGAATCTCTGCACGCAGCGGTCATTGCACGTCACGAACCGCTGATTTTGCAGATCATCGTCTCACTCGACCGAGGTGCTCCCCTGCGCAGCCGAGTGCGCAACCTCGTCGCCCAGCGATGCGAGGTGTACCGGCTCATCGCGCCACTACGGCGTGCCGTGCAGTCAAACATACAAGTGCGAACGTCGTCGGCGATTCGCGCCGCTCGCCGCCGCCTTGAGTACGTACTTGCCCGCCACGTGAACGAGACGTTCGCCGGCGAACTTCGCGCTATTCCCGACCGATTCGGTGCGTCAAAACGAATCGCTGCGGCAACTTCGTTTGAGATGTGGGACTACTTGTCGCGCGTACAGCGACTCTCGGCGTCGCGCGTGGAGCGACACATGGTCGTTGCGGTGCTGCACGAACTCGGCGCGTGAATGATCAGGACCTGCGACGACGAGGCCCAACGCAACGAAGCGCTCAGCGAGCGTGCTGCAGGCGCCACGCAGCGAGTGTGTTCTCGATGAGGCATGCCACCGTCATCGGCCCGGTGCCACCTGGCATCGGCGTGATGGCAGCAGCCACTGATTGCACTTCGTCAAACGCAACGTCACCGACGATGCCACCATCAGCAAGCGTGATACCGACGTCGACCACCCAGGCACCCGGCTTCACGTGGTCGCGACGAATGCTGCGCGCCTGACCTGTCGCCGAAACGAGGATGTCCGCCTCGCGACACACGTCCACCAAGTCTGTGGTGCGACTGTGTGCGACAGTGACCGTTGCATCAATCCCCTTGCGCGAGAGCAGCACGCTGAGCGGCAGGCCCACCAAGCTCGAGCGGCCGATCACCACTGCACGCTTGCCAGCAATCGCAGCACCGTAGTGCTGCAGCAGCCGCAAGACGCCGAGCGGGGTGCACGGCACGAGCGCATCGGTACCGCGCATCAAAGCCCCCATCGACACCGTCGTAAGACCATCGACGTCTTTGTCGGGCGGAATCAGCGCGAGCAGCGCCTCGCCGTCGAGGTGCGAAGGCACGGGCTGCTGCACAAGGATGCCGCTCACTGATGAATCTTGTGCGAGAGAGCGGACGAGCGCCTCGGCTTGTTGCTGCGATGCGTTCGCCGGAAGTGTCTCGTTGCGGCTCGTCATGCCGGCGAGCTGTGCGTACTTGTGTTTGTTGCGCACGTACACCTGCGACGGGCGGTCGTCGCCGATGAGCACGGTGGCGAGACACGGCGCACTCGACAAAGCCGTCACTTCGCGCTTCATGTCGGAGATCATTCGATCGCGCAACGTGACGCCGTCCAGAATGAGCGCCCCGCCGGGGGTGCGCGACGCGCCATTTGGCGTGCGCGCGTCGTACGTCATCGCTTTCACGCTATTGCGATATCGCGCGTAGGCTAGGAAGGCCGCGCAGTCGCGCGAAGGAGCACCGATGTCACCATCCTCTTCTGGTTCAGCCCGCAAGATTGCACCCGCCACAGGCAAGTTGGGCGTTCTCACCGTCGGCCTCGGTGCAGTGTCGAGCACCCTCATCGCGGGCGTCGAACTCGCCAAGCGCGGTATGGCAGCACCCATTGGCTCGCTCGCCCAGATGGGCACCATCCGCCTCGGCAAGCGCACCGAAAACCGCTCGCCGTTGATCAAAGACTTCGTACCGCTCGCCCGACTCGAAGACATCGAATGGGGCGCTTGGGACCCGTTCCCGGATGACGCGTACGTCGCCGCCCAGCGCGCCGGCGTGCTCGAAGGCCCGCGTCACATCGAGGCCATCTCCGACACGCTCCGCGCAATCCGCCCGATGAAGGCCGCGTTCGATCGCGAGTACGTGAAGAACATCAACGCCGACAACACCATCGGCACCATCAGCAAGCGCGCGATGCTGAACGCGATTCGCGAAGACATCCACCGCTTCCGTGACGAGAAGAAAGTCGACCGCATGGTGATGATCTGGTGCGCCTCGACTGAAAAGTTCATCGAGCCGGGCCCGGCACACCGCGACCTCGCGAGTTTCGAGAAGGCAATCGACGCCAATGATCCGACAATCGCTCCGTCGATGCTTTACGCCTATGCCGCGATCTTGGAAGGCATCCCGTTCGCCAACGGTGCGCCGAACCTCGCGGTCGACACGCCTGTGCTGCGCGACCTCGCGACACAAAAAGGCGTCGCCATCAGCGGCAAAGATTTCAAGACTGGTCAAACGATGGTGAAGACCGTCATTGCGCCGATGCTGAAGGCCCGCATGCTCGGTCTGTCAGGTTGGTACTCGACGAATATTCTCGGCAACCGCGACGGTGAAGTGCTCGACGACCCAGAGAATTTCAAGACCAAGGAAGAGTCAAAACTCGGCGTGCTCGAGAACATCTTGCAGCCCGAGAAGTATCCCGAGTTGTACGGCAACGTCTTCCACAAAGTGCGCATCAACTACTACCCGCCACGCGGCGACAACAAAGAAGGCTGGGACAACATCGACATCTTCGGATGGCTCGGCTACCCGATGCAGATCAAGGTCGACTTCCTGTGCCGCGACTCGATCCTCGCCGCACCGCTGGCACTCGACCTCGTCTTGTTCTCTGACTTGGCACAGCGCGCCGGCCTCGGCGGCATCCAAGAGTGGTTGTCGTTCTATTACAAGAGCCCACAAGTAGCCGAGGGTCTTTACCCAGAGCACGACCTCTTCATCCAGCTGACGAAACTGAAGAACACGCTCCGGTGGATGATGGGCGAAGAGCAGATCACGCACCTCGGCCGCGAGTACTACGACGAAGCCTGAACCGTGAGAGCGGTTCGGCGCGGCATGGTGGCACCGAAATGAACCTTGCGCGCCGTGCAGCAGCGTTCCGGTTCATGCTCGATGTCACGTGCATTTTGATATTCGTCGTCATCGGGCGGCGAAACCACGGTGAAACGACGGATGCGTCGGGTTCGATAGGCACAGCTGCCCCGTTTCTCATCGCACTGGTTGGTGCATGGGTTGGCGCACGAGCCTGGCGAGCACCACGCGCACTCGCAACGGGTGTGGTGTTGTGGATTGTGACCGCGTCGGTCGGTCTCGGTATCCGGCGCTATGTGTTCGGCGACGGAATCGCCACTCCGTTCATACTCGTGACGGCGGCCGTACTCGGGCTCTTGCTTGTCGGCACTCGTCTGCCGAAACGAATCAAGAGATGATGTTGGTGATAGCGCCTTTGTCGGCGCCTTGCACGAGTTTTGCGAACTTTGCAAGCACGCCGCTCGTGTAACGAGGCGGGTTCGGCTTCCAACCGCGGCGTCGCTCTGCGAGCGTCGCTTCGTCCACGAGCAAATCGAGACGCTTCGTCGGCACGTCGATGCGGATGCCGTCGCCGTCATGCACGAATGCAATCGGCCCGCCGTCAACTGCCTCGGGTGCGACGTGGCCGATGCAGAAACCCCACGTGCCACCACTGAAACGCCCGTCGGTGATGAGCGCGCAGTCAGCACCGCGACCAGCACCCTTCAACGCACCGGTGATGGCGAGCATCTCACGCATACCTGGGCCGCCCTTTGGCCCCTCGTAACGAATGACGAGCACCGTGCCCGGCTTGATGTCCCCCGCCATGATTGCGGCCATCGCTCCGTCTTCGCCGTCGAACACACGTGCAGTGCCGTCGAACGACTTCTGATCTTTGGTGAGACCAGCAACTTTCACCACGGCCCCGTTCGGTGCGAGCGAGCCGGTGAGCACGTTGATGCCACCTTCGGCATGGATAGGTGACGTCACTGTGCGGATGACGTCGTTGTCTGGTGCCGGCGGATTGAGCTCGGCCAGGTTCTCGGCCATCGTCTTGCCTGTGCAGGTCATGACGTCGCCGTGGAAAAGGCCCGCGTCAAGCAGATGCTTCATCACAACCGGCACGCCACCGATGCGGTCGATGTCGGTCATGTGATAACGGCCGCCCGGCTTGGTATCTGCAATATGCGGCACCTTCGCCGCGATTCGGTTGAAGTCGTCGAGCGACAATTGCACTCCAGCTTCGTTGGCGATTGCCAGAAGGTGCAGCACTGCGTTGGTGCTGCCACCGAGCGCATTGACGATGGCGATGGCATTCTCGAACGCCTTCTTGGTCATGATGTCGCGCGGGTAGATGCCGAGCTTCAAGAGATTTACTACTGCCTCGCCTGCGCGTCGCGCGTCGGAGTCACGGCGTGAGTCGATCGCCGGCGGCGATGCTGTGCCAGGAAGGCTCATACCGAGCGCTTCGGCGATACTCGACATGGTGTTGGCGGTGAACATGCCGCCGCACGCACCTTCACCCGGGCAGGCAGCACGCTCGATTTCGTCGACTTCTTCGCGCGACATGGTGCCCGCCGCACACGCACCGACTGCCTCGAACACCGTGGTGATGTCGATGTTGTTGCCCTTGTGCGCACCCGGCAGGATCGAACCGTTGTAGACGAAGACGCTCGGCAGGTTCAGTCGAGCCGCTGCCATCAACATTGCCGGAATGCTCTTGTCGCAGCCGGCGAGACCGACAAACCCATCAAAGCGCTCAGCATGCACGACCGTCTCGACGCTGTCGCAGATAACTTCACGACTGACGAGCGAAGCACGCATGCCCTCGTGACCCATGCTGATGCCATCACTCACCGTGATGGTGCCGAACTCGAGTGCCACGCCGCCGGCCGCACGGACGCCGATTTTTGATTGCTCAGCGAGGCGGCGCAACGACACGTTGCACGGTGTCACCTCGTTCCATGCTGAAGCGATGCCGATTTGGGGCTTTTCCCAGTCGTCGTCGCCGAGCCCAACGGCGCGCAGCATCGCGCGCGAAGCGGCTTTTTGTAGGCCGTCGGTGACGTCGCGACTTCTCGGCTTGACGTCAACTTTCGTTTCAGTGCCGCGCGCCATGCGGTCAGGCTAGTTGCGCTACTGCGCAGCTTTGGCTTGCAACAGAGCAGTGACTGCCTTGCCGTCGGCCTTGCCTTTCGACG
>JBMTYA010000079.1:0-6458 GCA_049454015.1 Ilumatobacteraceae bacterium
ACGTCTGCGTGGTAGCGGCGCGTTCGAGTGGAGCGAAGCCGCTCGTACACGGCCACCGCGGCATGACCGCCGTCAAAGGGCAGGAGCGGGAGCATGTTGAACACGCCGACGAACACGTTCACTGCGGCAAGAAGGGTGAGCACACCCTTCCAGCCTTCTTCGCGGCCGATCTCGCCGCCCACTTGGCTCGCACCTACGACGGTGCTCGGCCGAGTGAGCGGGTCGGCGCGTTCGCTGGTGAGATTTTCGGCAATGTTGAGGGGGTTCAAGACGATGAACACACCGCGCACAGAGTCGCGAGCGGTGAGTGCGACTTCTCTAACTGCTTCGACAGCCGCCGAGCCAGCGCTGAGTTGCACGTAGTCGCGCGACCAACCGGCGACTCCGAAGAAAGCTCTGGCTTCGGGGGTGTCTTCGGTGCCAGGGAAAACCGTGAGCGTCGGCGCGAGCGAGAGCATTTGGCCGTCGCGCTCGACCACCACAGTGACGGTGTCGCCTGGCTTCTGTTGGCCGACCAGTTCGACGAACTCGCGCGAAGTGGCGACATCGACCCCGGCGAATGAGCGAATGATGTCGCCTTTCTGCACGCCGACTGCTGCGGCAGAACTGCCTTCGTATGGTGCGTCCATCACGCGCACTGCGCCCGTCTCGCCGTAACGACCCGCCGTGGCGAACACGCCGGCGAACAACAACAACGCAATGACAGCGTGCATCAACGAGCCAGCGGTGATGACGAGCAGGCGGCGCGGAAACGACTTTGAGCGATACGTGCGGGCTTCGTCTTGCGGGTCGGTGTCGTCGAGGTTGTTCATGCCGATGATGCGCACGAAGGCGCCAATGGGGAATGCGCGCAAGCCGTACTCGACTTCGCCGCGCTTCCACGACACGAGACGCGGACCAAAGCCCATGTAGAACTGCGTGACCTTCATGCCGGTGAGGCGGGCGGTGCTGAAGTGGCCGATCTCGTGCAAGAACACCGACACGATGAGGCCTAGCACGAAGACCAGAGTCCAGATGTTGTTGGTGCCGAGCCATGCCAGGAGCGCGATGATGACGCCGATGCCGGCGATGGTGGTGGAGAGCGGGACTTTGTCGCCGGAGTTGACGGTGGGGTCTCCCCCGCCGCCGACGAGTTCGTCGCGCATGCGGGAATAGAAGTTGGTCACGCGGTAACGGTACCCGCGGAGTGTGCGAAAGTTTCGACGATGCTGCGTGCAATTCGTCGCGCCGTCGCGTCGGCGGCGAGCACATCGTCGGCACTGTGCAACGCGTGGCCGTCGTGGCGCTGCAGAGTGGCATCGTTCACCTCGGCAATCTGCAACCAGGAGATTCGTCCCGAGAGAAATGCGTCAACGGCGATTTCGTTGGCGGCGCTCAACCAAGCAGGTGCCGAACCACCGGTGCGCCCTGCGGCGTACGCGAGGTTGAGGCAGCGGAACGTATCGCGGTCGGGCATCTCGAAATCGAGTCGACGCAATTCGCGCCAGTCGATTGAACCGAACGGAACATCGAATCGTTCGGGCCATGCGATTGCATATGCGATGGGCAGGCGCATGTCGGGCAGCGACAACTGCGCGATGGTGGCGCCATCGCTGAACGTGACCATTGAGTGAATGATCGACTGCGGGTGCACAACAACATCAATGCGGTCGTACGACACGCCGAATAATTCATGTGCTTCGATGACCTCGAGCCCCTTGTTCATGAGCGTTGACGAGTCGACAGTGATCTTTGGACCCATCGACCAGGTCGGGTGCTTGAGCGCCTCCGCAACGTTGACCTTGGAGAGTTCGTCGCGAGTCTTGCCGCGGAACGGCCCACCGCTCGCGGTGAGCACCAGTGCGGCAAGTTCGCGCTGCGCGGATTCGCTCGAGCGCAGGCACTGGTGCACCGCGCAATGCTCACTGTCAACTGGCACGATTGCAGCACCAGGTGTGGCGCGCAGCGGCTGCACTACCGGGCCGGCGGCGATGAGGCTTTCTTTGTTGGCGAGCGCAAGGCGCTTGCCACATCGCAGAGTTTCGAGCGTTACAGGGAGACCAGCAAAGCCCACCACTGCGTTGACCACTACGTCAGCATCGGCGATGATGTCTTCGACCTTGGCGACGAACTGCACCTGCTTGAACTCGCCAGCCAACTTCTTGCGCACGGTCTCATCAACCACCGCCACGACGCGCGGTCGATGGGTGGTGATCTGCTCGCGCAGCACCTTCTCATTGGACGATGCAGCGAGACCGACGACTTCGTATCGGCCCTTGGATGCCTCAACTACATCAAGCGTCTGAGTGCCAATGGAGCCAGTGCTGCCCGCGAGGGCAACCTTCACGGTCACGTGAACTAAGTGTCAGCTCGCCCAGGGAGCGAGTGCCACCGAGAGGAAATAGACGGCGGGCAGTGTAAAGAGCACACCGTCGAAACGGTCGAGCACTCCTCCGTGACCCTTCAAGAGGGTGCCGAAGTCTTTGACGCCGAGCGAACGCTTGAGCAGCGACTCGAACAAGTCGCCGAGCGGTGCGAGAATCGCGATGACGGCGGCAAGCATGAGCCACTCCATGAGCGAGTCCCACGTACCGCTCTGCAGGCCAATAACCACCACCAAGGTGAACGTGGCGATGGTGCCACCGATGAGACCTTCAATCGTCTTGTTTGGGCTGATAGATGCGCGCAACGGCGTGCGGCCGATGGCTGAGCCCACGAAGTACGCGCCGATGTCGTTGGCCGCGATGCCGAGCACGGCAATGAACAGCGTGTCGGTGCCGATGTTCGGCCACGACGCCGAGAGGGTCGACATGCGAAGAATCATTGCCGCGAAGCTGCCCATCACACCGACGTACACGACGCCAAGCATCAGCGCACCAAGGCTGGTGAACGCGGCCGACTGGTCGTCGCTCGAGCCGATCAACGTGACCGCGCCGGCGATGAACGCGAACGCGACGATCATCGTGATGGCAAGGTGCGACATGTAGTACGCGCCGAGCGGCAACGCGATGCACGCGACAACGCCAATGACCATCGGTGCGCCGACGCCACGCGAAGCGATTTGAGTAAAGAACTCGAGTGCAGCAAGGCCAAGCACCACGACGACGAGCGCCATCACTGCAGCTGGGCTCACGAACGACGTGGCGACGAACAGCACGGCGAGCACGACACCGACGATGACTGCTGAACCGAGATTGCGATCAGTGCCCACCGTGCGCGGTTGCGTGCCGGTGTCGCCACGATCGGGGCGCTCACGACGAACTTGCGATGGACGGACAGCAGCAGGACGGCGCGGCGAACGATCGCCAACGCTCGGACGGCGAGCCTCACCTGTGGCAGGGCGGCGAACTTCGCCGGTGGCGGGTCGACGCGTCTCGCCGGTTGCCTCACGCATGGTGGGGTGCGTGTCGCTCGGGCGTCGCAATCGAGGATCGGTCGGGTCACTGCCGATTCGAATGCGACCCTCTGGTGCCGGGCGACTGACGGGCGGCGGCGCAGACGGGCGAGCGGTGTCGCGAGAAGCATCACGCGTAGTCGGGCGGCTTGCGTCGCGTGTGACTGGGCGGCTTGCGTCGCGCGTTACCGGGCGGCTCGGGTCGCGCGGCTGCACGCCGAAACGCGGCGCCTCCCCCGTGGGGGCCTCGCTCCAGTGCGGCAGTTGGGCGGTGTCGGTGGAGTCGACGCGAATCGCGGGTGACGAATCGTCGGAGTCGGCGAACTTCACGACGCCAAACTCTTCGCCGAAGTCGAGCGTGTTGTCGCGAGTCGTGTCAGGCGTCGCCGGAATCTTGCCGGTCGTCTCGTCAGAGCCGGTGTCGTCGCGGCGATCATCGGACATGGTCAGACCTCCATCACTTCTTGTTCTTTTTTGGCAGTGGCCTTATCGATTGCATCGACGTGCTCTTGCGTCATCTTCTCGAGATCTTTCTCGGCACGCTCGAGCTCGTCTTTGGAGATGTCTCCGTCTTTCTCGGCAGTCTCGAGCGTCTTGCGGGCGTCGCGGCGTGCGTTGCGCACTCCGACGCGACCTTCTTCGGCAATGTTCTTTACGACCTTCACGTATTCTTTGCGGCGCTCCTCAGTGAGTGCGGGGAATGCAAGCCGAATGACCTGGCCATCATTGCTCGGGTTAACGCCGAGGTTGGCCGCACTGAGCGCCTTTTCAATCGCTGCAATCGCGGTGCGGTCGTGGGGCTTGACCACCAAGAGGCGCGCCTCGGGCACCTGAAAGCTCGCCAACTGCTGCAGCGGCACAGGGGCGCCGTAGTACTCGACGTTGAGTTTCTCGATGAGCGCAGGGGATGCGCGACCCGTGCGCACCGCGACAAATTGATGCTGCACGTGCTCGACGGCTTTTTGCATCAATTCGAGCGACTCCAACAACGTGTCGTCGATCACGCGACTAGCGTACCCACTTCCTCACCCCTGAGGATCGCATGCAGATTGCCCTTCTGCAGCAGGTTGAACACCACGATCGGCAGCTTGTTGTCCATGCAGAACGTGATCGCAGTCGAATCCATCACGCGAAGACCTTTGTTGATTACGTCGAGGTGCGAAATCTGCTTGAAACGAGTTGCGTTCTTGTCGATCTTTGGGTCGGCCGAATAGATGCCGTCAACGCCAGAGTGCGTACCCTTCAAGATTGCCTGTGCTTCGATCTCGGCGGCGCGCAACGCTGCGGCCGTATCGGTGGTGAAGAACGGGTTGCCCGTACCGCCAGCGAGGATGACGATGCGACCCTTCTCTAGGTGGCGCTCGCAACGACGGCGAATGTAAGGCTCGGCGACTTTCGGCATCTCGACGGCGGTCATCACGCGCGAGTGCTGGCCGACACGCTCGAGTGCGTCTTGCAGTGCGAGACCGTTGATGACGGTGGCAATCATGCCCATGTAATCGGCTTGCGCCTGATCCATGCCGCGACCGCTGCCCTTGGTGCCGCGCCAGAAGTTGCCGCCGCCGACAACGATGGCGATGTCGACACCGAACTCGTCGCGCGCGGCCTTCAACTCGGTGGCGAGTTGCGACAACACGTCGTTGTCAAGACCGAAACCTGACTTCTCGGCGAGGGCCTCGCCCGACAATTTCAATACCACTCGCTTCCAGCGGGGCTGGGTGCGTGGTGACATGCCGTCTTTGAGATTACCCGATTTCGATTTGGGCGAACCGCACGATGGAAGCCGAGCCGATCACTTGCTTGACCGACTTCTTATCGTCCTTGGCGTACGGCTGCTCGAGCAGGCACAGGTCTTTGTAGAAGCCGTTGAGCTTGCCTTCGACGATCTTGCCGATGGCAGCCTCAGGCTTGCCCTCGTTACGAGTGGCGGTCTCCAGCGTGGCGCGCTCGGCGGCGACTGCGTCGGCCGGCACGTCTTCGCGGGCGAGGTACTTCGGGCGGGCGAACGCGATGTGCACCGCGACGTCGTGGGCCAACTCTTCGGTGGCTCCTTTCATCTCGACAACCACGACATTGACGCCACGGCCACCTTGCACGTGCACGTAGCTGTCCATGATGTTGCCGGCAGCGGCCTCGAAGCGCACGACTTCACCGAGCTCGATTTTCTCCTTGAGGAGAATCTTCAAGTCTTCGAGTTGCTTGGCACGCTCGGCGACTGCAGACTCGCCCTTCTCGCGAACGAGATTGGCGAGTGCTTCAGCCTCGGCGACGAACGACTCGCTGGATGCCACGAAGTCGGTCTCGCACTTCAACTTGACGATTGCAGCGAGCGGGCAGTCAATCGACAACGCGACAACACCCTGGTTGTTCTCACGGTCGGAGCGCTTGGCGCTGGCAGCGAGACCCTTCTCGCGAAGCCAGGTCTTTGCGGCTTCGACGTCACCGTTGGCGGCTTCGAGTGCCTTCTTGCAATCCATCATTCCCGCGCCAGTCGCCTGGCGGAGTGCTTGAACGTCTTTTGCGTTGATGGCCATTAGTTCGCACCACCTGCGAGCTTGGCATCACGCGCTGCCTGAGCAGCGGCGGCCTCGGCGCGTGCGCGCGCCTGCTCGGCGGCGAACACGGCGTTGTCGACGGCGGCAGTGGCTGGGTTCTGCACTTGGCCGCCCGCCTTCTCTGCGATGAAGCGACCTTCGACAATCGCCTCGGCAATGACGCGAGTCATCAACTCGTTGGCGCGAATCGCGTCGTCGTTGCCCGGAATCGGGAACTGCACGAGGTCGGGGTTGACGTTGGTGTCGACGACGGCGATCACCGGGATGCCGAGCTTGTTGGCTTCAGTCACCGCGAGGTGCTCGGTCTGCGTGTCGAGCACGAAGATGGCGTCTGGTGGGCGCACCATGTTGCGGATGCCCGACAAGTTGCGCTGCAACTTGGTGAGTTCGCGCGACATAAGCAGCGCTTCTTTCTTCGGGATCTGTGCCCAGTCGGGCGACGCGGCGAGACGCTCGAGTTCGATCATCTTCGTGACGCGCTTGGAGATGGTGCCGAAGTTGGTGAGCATGCCGCCGAGCCAACGCTCGTT
>JBMTYA010000080.1:0-6395 GCA_049454015.1 Ilumatobacteraceae bacterium
CCGGGCGAAGCGTTGAACATCGGCATCCGCGCCTCAAGTGGCGACGTCATCGTGTGCTTGTCGGCCCACTGCATCCCGACGGGGCCGGAGTGGCTCGGCAATCTCATCGCTCCGCTCGCCGACGCGAACGTGGCGGGTGTGTATGGCCGGCAAGAGCCGCTCCCGTTCTCTGACCCGCACGACAAGCGCGATCTGTTGACCGTTTTCGGTCTCGACCGTAAGGAACAGAAACGTGACCCGTTCTTCCATAATGCAAACTCGGCCATCACTCGCAGCATGTGGGAGAAGTTTCCCTTCGACGAACAAGTGAAGAACCTCGAAGATCGCGTCTGGGGTCAAGAAGTCATCGACGCTGGCCGCACCATCGTGTACGAACCTTCGGCAAGCGTCTACCACTGGCACGGAATCCACCAAGGTCTCGACCCGAAGCGAGCGCAAGGTGTAGTGCGCGTGATGGAGTCAATCCACGGAGAGAGCACCCTGCCCGGTTTCTTGTCGCCGAAACTACAGAACAACCTCGTCGTTATCCCAGTGCGCGCACAGGCGGAGTTCCCGCTGCAAGTCGAGTTGCTGAAGGCGACCGTCAAGCAAGCCAAGGATGTCACCAGAGCCTCTCGCGTAATCGTTACGACCGACTCACCGTCGCTCGCTGATGCAGCCCGTGCTGCAGGTGCTGAAGTGCCGTTCATGCGACCTGCTGCGCTAGCGGAGAAGTCGGTGGACATCATGGACGTGGTTCGTCACGCTCTCACCGAGGTGGAGAAGACCGACGCGATTCCTGATGCCGTCGTACTGATGGAGGTGTCGTACCCGTTGCGACGAGTTGTCGATATCTCGTCGATGATCGACCGCCTCTATGAAGAAGGTCTCGAAGCAGTTGTGCCGGGTCGCCGGGAGCGCAGGGGATTGTGGGCTGACCAAGGCGGCAATGTCGTGCAAGTGGGCGAGGGCTTCGGTCCGCGTGACGCAAAGACGACCAGCGCCTACATCGGCCTCCTTGGTTATGGCACCGTCATTCGCACTGCGGCGCTTCGCTCGACCAATCCGTTTGCCGCTCGAGTCGGTGTCTTCAATATTGACGACGAGTTCGCTGCCCTCGAGTTTCGTCCGAGCCTCGACCCCGGCACGGCCACAGCATTGCTCGCGCACCGCGTGCACGGCAGCAAGTAGCCATGCGAATCGCACTCGTCGGTTGTGGCCGAGTCGCCAAGCACTACCGCACGATGCTCGCCGACCCGCTGTTGAGCGACGTGAAGGTGGTGGGTGTCGTCGACATTGACGCTGCCAAACGCGACGATTTCGCCAAACACTTCGGCGCTGTCGCAACAACGACGGTCGATGAGTGCATCGAGAAAAGCAACCCAGATTTGCTCGTCATCGCGACCCCTTCGGGTCTTCATGCGGAACACACTCGTATCGTGCTCGAACACGACCGGCACGTGCTCGCGGAAAAGCCGGCCGCCATGCTGCCCTCGGAGATTCGTTCGCTCGACGCGCTCGCCAAAAAGAACGGATTGATGTACGGCGTCGCATTCCAAAACCGTCTCAACCCCGCTGTGCGCCTGCTGCGCGAAGCAGTCTCGGAGTCTCGTTTTGGTGCGGTGACGAGTTTGTCGGTTCGGCTTCGCTGGTCGCGCGACCAGTCGTATTACGAAGACGGTTGGCACGGTACGTGGAAGATGGATGGCGGCGTCATCAATCAGCAGGCCATTCATCACGTTGACGTCTTGCAGTGGCTCTTCGGACCGATTACAGAAGTGTCGGCAGTCATCGGCAATCGTCTCAACAAGCTCGAAGCTGAAGACACGCTCGTCGCTGCATTTCGCACCCAGATGGGTTCGCTCGGCACCATCGAGGCGACCACGGCCGCGCGCCCGCGCGACTTTGAAGCATCGTTGACGGTGACGGCAGAAGGCGGCGTTGCTCGCGTCGGCGGCATCGCACTGAACCTCGTCGAAGAGTTCGACTTTGTCTCGCCGCGCAATGATGACGCGCAGCGCGCGAAACAAGCTTCGATCCAGGTGCCGACGGGCTACGGTCTCAGCCATGCGCCGCTGTTGCGCGAGGTTGCCGATCGCCTGAAGAACGGTCGTACCGATGCCCCAGTGAACGCCATCGACTCAGTGCACACATGCGAAGTCATCCATGCCCTCTACCGAAGCGATGAGGTGCACGGATGGGTGACCGTAGGGGAACAGACACAGTCGGCAAGACTTGGAAAGGGCAAACAATGACCGAGATTCAAAACAAGTTCCCCGGCAAAGACGTCACACCGGAAGACCTCGCGACCAAGTTTCCGCTCGTCGCCAAGCGCGACCCCGACCACTTCTCGCGTTTCACCGTTGCCGGGGTGGAGTTCGGTGGCAAGGAAGTGCCGATCATGGCCGGCCCAAACATGGTGGAGTCAAAAGAACTCATCGTCGATATCGCAAAGAATGTCAAGCAGCGCGGCGCGCACTTCTTGCGCGGTGGTGCGTTCAAGCCCTTGACCTTCCCGTACCGCAGCGCGAAATACAACGAAACTCGGGAGCAGGGCATCGAGTGGCTCGGCGAGGCAAAGAGGATCGCCGGAATTCCAGTCATCACCGAAGTGATGGAAGAGCGCTACCTGCCGCTTGTAAGCGAAGTTGCCGACATTATCCAGATTGGTTCGCGCAACATGCAGAACTATCCATTCCTCACCGCGTGTGCACGCACCGGCAAGCCGCTCATGCTGAAGCGCCACTATGGGGCGTCACTTCGCGATTGGCTCGGCGCCGCCGAATACCTTCTCGTCGAAGGCAATGAGAAGGTCATGCTGTGTGAGCGTGGTATCACCACCGCGCACACACACAGGGCCACATCTCGCTTCTTGCTCGACTTGCAGGTGATTCCTGCAGCGAAAGAGCTCACACATCTACCAGTGGTGTCTGACCCTTCGCACGCAACCTTCTGGGCGCCGTGGGTGACGCCGATGGCACTCGCATCTGTCGCAGCCGGTGCTGACGGTCTGATGATCGAGGTGCACCCGACACCGAGCGAAGCCGCGGTCGACCCGCTGCAGCCGCTCGACTACAAGCAGTTCGGAGACATGGTGCAGCAAGTGCACCGCGTGCGAGATGCCATCAGACGCACTGCTTAACGACCTGCGCAAGGTCGTCACCAACGAGCTACCCGAGCGCCTGCCGAACACGGTCGCGTTCATCGTCGGGGCCAACCCATCCAAGGGTGCGAGATCGCCGAAACTTTGGAACGCCGCATTCAAGGCGCTCGGCATCGACGGAGAGATGTTCCCGCTTGATGTCACGCTGCAGAACTTGGCACCGCTCCTGCGGATTCTCGAACGTGATTCGCGTATCGTTGGTGCAGCTGTAGCGGCACCGTACAAAGCTGACTTGGCACAACTCTTGGGGGAGCGACTCGCGCCGGCCGCCAAGCACTGCGGCTCGATCAATCTCTTGTCGCGAAACGACGACCGCGACGCGGGCCACGTGCCTGCATCCCCGCTCGCAGCTGCGTCTGCAGCGCCGTTCTTCGGTAGCAACACCGACGGCATTGCTGCCGTGGAGTCACTCCGCGAAGTTCGCCCCGATTTTGCACATGAGAAGATGCTCGTCTTGGGATGTGGCGGCACCGGTCGTGCAGTGATCGCAAGTTTGCTTAATGAGGTGAACCCAGCAAATCTTTTCGTCGCAATTCGCAGCGAGCGTCATCGGGCATGGTTGAACAGCTTGGGCGCGCAACCACTGCCAACCGACCTCGCTGGCGTGGACCTCGCTTCGTTCGGCGTCGTCGTGAATTGCACCACTGTCGGCTGGGGCGACCAGCCCGATGCTTCACCGCTCGACGACGCACAGATTGCAAGTCTCGGGCACCAGTGCACGGTGTTCGACGTGGTGTATCAGCCAGATCCGACGTTGCTCCTGCAACGAGCAAAGGCACGCGGTCTCACGACGCTCTCTGGCACGCGTATGAATCTGCTGCAAGCAGTCATCGCGTTCACCACCGCAAATCGTGGTGCCGACACGGCCGCCGTCGCTGCAGCGATGAAGCAAGCCGCTAGCTGACGAGCTCTCATGGGTCGACTCAGCTTCTCGCGAACAGAGCGGGCAGATGTCGCCGTACTCAAGCGAAACCTCGAGCTCTGGCCCGTGTTTCGCGAGGTTGTCGCTGGTTTCTCAGTGCTCGAGCTTGAGACCATCAAAACGCCATTGAACGTGAGGGACATCTTTCGCATTTTCCGATACGTCATCGCCAAAAAGGCCAGCATCGGATACGCATCGATGGCGGCGCAGATACGTCGTTCGGGCGTGAAAGTGCTTCTGGCAGTAGATCAGACTTCGCAGGTGGTCGAAGAGCTCGGGCGACTGTTACCCGAACTTCGCCAAGTGGTCATTGCTCACGGTTCACTTCGTGCAGATTCGCTGAAAGGGCATCAGATTCGGCGCCGCGACCACCGAGTGTTGTGCGTGTGGGGCGAAGCCGATGTGGCTGCGTATGCGAGCGCAGCGGAGACTCCGGTCAACACTCGAGTGATTGGTTCAATGCGCAATGCCGACTACATCCGACAGCATTCCATCAGTGCCAATCGCTCAGCGCGTAACCCCCTTCTCTTTGTCTCTCAATACTCCGGTAAAGAAGAAGAGAGCACTTCCGACACTTCCAAGCGTCAACAGATTCTCCGTGCACTGAAGAGCAACACCCACCGTTACTGCCGCGAGAGAAGACTTCCGCTCCTTGTCGCCCTGCGACCGCCAGCCTCGGCACCGCATGCTCCGTCACAGCGCGAAGACGAGATTCGCCACTACGAAAACACATTTACAGGCGTGCCACTGACCTTCACTGACTCGACTCATGCGTATTCGAGCTATCTCGCCAGCGACGAATCCGATGTGACGATTGGTGTGCCAAGTGGGGCACTCACCGAAAGCTTTGCCCGCGGTAACAAGGTGCTGATGTTTCGCCAAGATCCCAGGTCAGGTGGTTACTACGGATTCCCGGTTGAGGGTCAGTGGCTGCTTACTGAACCCACCTACGAACAATTCGCCGAACGACTTGATGCGTTGCGCGCAATGCGACGTGAGGATTGCGCTCACTCGTGGCGAGTCGAGCGCGAATACATGGTGGCAAATGCGGAGTCTGCCGAGCCCATCAACTTGGCTCGCCAACTAGTTGAGCGCGCGATTCGCGGCGAGGCTCTCTAACTACTTAATGCGGCACGGCATGCGCTTGATGCCGTTGATGAAGTTGCTGCGTAGATACGCCGGCTCGCCGGTGATGCGCAGGTAGGGCAGGCGGCGGCGAATCTCGTCGAACATCACCGCAATCTCGCGGCGTGCAAGGTTTGCCCCCAGACAGAAGTGCGGTCCGCCCGCTCCAAAGCCAATTTGTGCCGGCTGAATCTGGCGAGTCACATCAAATCGGTAGGGGTCTGCGAAGAGATCTTCGTCGCGATTGCCCGAGTTGTACCACATCACCACTTTGGTGCCGGCGGGCATCTTGATGCCACGTAGTTCGGTGTCTTTCGTCGCCGTGCGACGGAAGTGGATCACCGGTGACGCCCATCGGACGATTTCTTCTACCGCAGTTCGTGTGTGCTTCTCAAAATCGTTGAACCAGATGCGCTGCTGGTCTGGGCGGCGCGTTAACTCGAGCATGCCGTGGCTGATGGCGTTGCGGGTGGTCTCGTTGCCCGCGACGACCAACAAGATGAAGAAGCTGCCGAACTCTTGGCTCGACATTCGTTCGCCGTCAACTTCGGCGTGCATCATCACCGAGGTGAGGTCGTCTGTGGGGTTCTTCAGTCGCGCTTCGCCGAGCTGCTGGGCGTAGGTGAAGATCTCAAGGGCAACCTTCATCAGGTTCTCCAGCGTTCCGCCGAAGTCGGGGTCACCCGCACCAAGAATGACGTTCGTCCAGTCGAGTATCTGCTTGGCGTCGCTGCGCGGGATGCCCATCATGTCGCAGATGATTTCGAGCGGGAAGGGTGCGGCAAGTTTCTCGACGAAGTCGAACTCCTCGTCGCTGTGCTGTTCCAAGACCTCGTCAACGAGCGTGCGTGCCTTCTCCTTCACGTATTCCTCGACACGCGAGATTTCTTTGGGTGTGAACCCTTTAGAGACAATCGACCTCAGGCGAAAGTGTTTCGGATCGTCCATGTTGATCATCGAACCGAAGAACTCGTTGAGTTCGGGCGTAAGAGTTGCGATGTTCGAGCCTTGGCCGCTGCACCACAACTCGGGGTTGCGGCTCACTGCCCAGATGTCCTCGTGCTTCGTGAGTGCGTAATAACCGGGGCCAACGGGGAAGTTGACGAGCGGCATTTCTTTGAAGAACTTGATTGGCGCTTCGCGCCGCAGCGACCAGAACGCAGATTCGCGGTACTCGCGAGGTGCGGTCCAGAACTCCGGATTGGA
>JBMTYA010000081.1:0-6346 GCA_049454015.1 Ilumatobacteraceae bacterium
AGGAGCCGCAGCAGGCTTCGGCGCCGGAGCTGGTGCAGGTGCGGGTGCAGGTGCTGGCGCAGGTTTCGCCGCGGGTGCCGGTGCGGGTGCTGGCGCAGGAGCCGCGGCAGGCGCGGCTGCTGGCGGCGGTGCCGCAGGTGCAGCTGCACCGCTTGACGCACCAACTACTGCAATGACCGTTCCGACTGGCACCGTCTCCCCTGCTTGCACACGAATTTCCGTCAGCGTTCCGGCGATCGGCGAGGGAACCTCGGTGTCAACTTTGTCCGTCGACACTTCGAACAACGGTTCGTCGGCACGCACGGCATCGCCGACCTTCTTGAACCAACGAGTGATCGTTCCCTCGGTAACGGTTTCTCCGAGTTGCGGCAGGGTGACGTCAGCCATGTTTCGTTACTCCACTTTCTATGCGTTGATACTGCGACCGGTCAGCGAGAGCACCGTCTCGCCGAACAATTCCGTGAGGCTCGGGTGCGGCTGAATGAACTCCGCAATTTCGTCAACCGTGGCTTCCCAGTTGACCGCGAGATAGCCGCCAGATAACTGTTCAGTCACCCATGGGCCCACCATGTGCACGCCGAGCACCTGCCCCGCGCGACCGTCGCGACCCTTCTTGGCGATGATCTTCACGAGACCATCGGGTTCGCCGAGGATCATCGCGCGCGAGTTCGCGCGGAACTGATGCTTAGCCACGACAACGTCGTGGCCGGCAGCGCGCGCTTCTTCTTCAGATGGGCCGGCCCAAGCAACCTCGGGGTGGCAGTAAATCGCCCACGGCACTCGGTCGTACATCACCGGATACACCGTCTCGCCGCGCATGTGCTTGACCGCGACGATTGCCTCTGCGTACGCGACGTGGGCAAGTTGCGGTGTGGCGATCAGATCGCCGACTGCGTACACGTTCGGTTCGCTGGTTCGGCAGTAGCCGTCCACTTCGACAAATCCACGTTCAGACACCTTCACTTTCGTGCCCGAGAGACCGAGCTCGTCGGCATATGGGCGACGACCAACCGAAACGACGACCGCGTCGACTTCGAGCGACTCGCCTTCGCCGAAGTGCACGACGGTGCCACCCGACTTGTTCGGCGTGTGTCCGTTCACTTTGACGCCCGTCTTGATGTCGATGTTCTTCTTCTTAAACGTCTTGACGACCACGTTGGCGACATCGGGGTCGAGACCCGGGAGAATCTTGGGTAGACCTTCGAGAATCGTCACCGATGCGCCGAGATCGGCAAAGCACGATGCGAACTCGCAACCGATTGCCCCGCCACCAATCACCGCGATGCGTTGTGGCACTTTGTCAAGAGCGAGCACTTCGTCTGACGTCATGACTGGTCCGCCAGGGGTGAATCCGGGAATCGTTCGCGGCACGGAGCCCGCAGCAAGGATCACGTTCGTCGCACTGATCGTCTGGGTGGAGCCGTCTGCGGCACGCACCGTAACCGTGCGACCCGCACCGAGCGAACCGCTGCCCAACATGTACGTGACCTTCTTCGACTTGGTGAGACCGGTGAGGCCCTTCACCAGGCCGTTCACGATCGACTGCTTACGCGCCTGCGTGACTGCAAAATTCACCGCCGGCGCCGAGGTCTCGACCCCGAAGTCTTTGGCGTGCGCGACATGGCGAAACACCGCCGCGCTCTCCAAGAACGCCTTCGCTGGAATGCAACCGCGATTGAGGCAAGTGCCACCGATGGTGTCTTTCTCTACCAATGCGACCTTCATGCCAGCTGACGCCGCGTAAAACGCTGCGGCATATCCGCCGGGACCTCCGCCGATTACCGCGAGGTCGTAGACGGCGTCAGACACGTCTATGTACGGTAGCGGTTTTGCGCAGTTACGAGCCCAACCATTGGCGCTTTTCACCGTCTCGCGCATAGACAATCGTCGGTGTGCCAACTGCTACAACGAACTCGAACGTACAACTCACGTCATCGGCAGATGTCGGGCAGTCGCCTGCACCAACTGGTTGAGTGATCTGACCGTTCGCAAGCATCGACCAGCCATCAAGCGGCGACGCACCGGCGAGGCCTGACATCGTCACGCTCACGAGTGTGCGTTGGCCCGTCACTTCGATGTCATCGACCGTGACGGACAAAGAACCAATCGAGCCGCTCTCGCCAGGCGCAAGCACCGATGGTGCCGTATCGCCCTCACTCGCCGTCTGGAGGAGCTTCACCGTGCCTGCCACGAGGATGAGCAGCCCGCAGACGAGGCTTGCGACGATCAGTTTGCGAGTGCTCACTGCGAACGAGCGTACGCTGGAAACTGCGTTGCGCACCACGCGAGTGACGCGCGAGGCATGAAAGGTTGGTCACATCGGATGGGTCTGCGCGATCTTTTCAATCGTGGATCGCAATCCAAGGACGACCTCGTCGCCGAACGACTCTCCGAGCAGTTCGAAGAGCTGCACCTGACTTCGATCGAGAACATGCCGATGCGTGAGCGAGTCGATGTTTGCGGCGAAATTCGTCGCATGAGCGTGAAGCCGCGCGCCGGAATCCCAGCAGTTGAAGTAGAGATCAATGACGGAAGCGGTGACCTCACGCTCATCTTCTACGGTCGCAGTCACGTGCCCGGTATCGGCCACAACCGTTCGCTCACCGTAAGTGGCGTCGCATTCCACGAGGGCACCCGCCGCGTGATGCTGAACCCGGCATACCGATTGCTGCCGCGACCTGGACAATAAGGTCGAGTTACAACTTCACGCTTTTGAGACTCAGTGTCAGTCAGGCCGGCGCGTCGCGCGTCAGCCAATAAGAAGTTTGGCGACGGCACCCTCTGCGTCTTCAGTGATGAGTGCCATCACTTCGTCACCAGCCCGCAAGACCGTCTCGTCGCTCGGCACCATCACTCGCTCAGCACGCACGATGGCGACAATCGTCGCGCTGCGCGGCAACACGAGCTCAGAGATCGCGCGGTTTACCGCCGGCGAGTTTTCGGCCAACGTCACTTCCACCAGTTCGGCTTTGCCGCCTTTCAGCTGCATGAGACGAACGAAACTGCCGACAGAAGTCGCTTCTTGCACGAGGCTCGTGATGAGATGCGGTGTGGAGACGGACACGTCGACTCCCCACATCTGGTTAAACATCCAGTAGTTCTTCGGGTTGTTCACGCGCGCCACCACGCGCGGCACGCCGAACTCCTGCTTGGCGAGTAGTGACACCACGAGGTTGTCCTCGTCGTCACCAGTCACTGATGCGACGACGTCAGCTTCGCGAACCCCGACAGAGTCCAGCACTGCATAGTCGCACGCGTCACCAAAATGCCATTCGATGCCGTTCGATTCCGCTCGCGACTGATACTCGCGCAAAGTCGCGCGGTCGTTGTCAATGATGGTGACACTGTGACCCGCAGCGACCATCTCACGGGCCGTGTAGCGACCGACGCTTCCTCCACCGGCGATGATGACCTTCATTACTCAGTCACCGGACCTTTCGCAAGAAACTGATCGAGTTTTGCGATGTCCGCGTTCGCAACCGCCAGATACACGACGTCACCTTCTTGCATCAATACCTCAGGCGCCGCCAGCATCGCCTTTCCATAGCGGCGCACGCCGACGATTCGAGCCGGTCCTTCACCGAGACGCGGCGAACGCTCACCCACCCACGAAGCAGGCACCTCACGCTCCACCAAGACGAGTTCGGCACTTGGATCAGTCCATTCAATTGCAGGGCTCTCGGCGACTATTCGTCGCATGATGCGCTCGGCAGTCCACTTCACAGTCGCGACGGTGGCGATACCGAGTCGCTCGTAGATCTCCGAACGCTTCGGGTCGTAGATGCGAGCCACTACGTGCTGGACGCCGAATCGTTCGCGACCGACGCGGGCAATCATGATGTTGGAGTTGTCACCGCTGGTGACTGCTGCGAGCGCCGAAGCCTTCTCGATTCCGGCGGCGACAAGCACGTCAGGATCAAAACCGATTCCGACAATCGTCTGGCCGGTAAATCCGTCACCAAGTCTGAGGAATGCATCGGCTCTGCGGTCGACTACCGCGACGGTGTTGCCGAGCGCAGACAACTCGCGAGCAAGCGTGGAACCGACACGCCCGCAACCAACGATGACGACGTGCACGAACTACCATCGTACCCGCGGCGATTTTCACGGCCGTAGTGCAAGAAGGCGTCACATGGCTCCCCAGAACATCGACAGGCGCACCGGGGTGACTCGCTGGAAAGGCCGATTGCTCGGCAAGCCGATTGCGTCGAAGATGGATGCGCATCACCGGCTGAAGAAGCGCGTCGCCCTGCCGGTTTTCGCCAGCGATGCAATCTCCAGCACCGCCTATGCGACCGAAGAAATTCTCATCGTGTTTCTCACGATGGCAGCAATCGGTGCAACGGCATTCGACAATCTCGTTCCAATCGCCATCATGGTCGTCATCTTGTTGGCGATCGTTGTCAACAGCTATCGCCAAACCATTTATGCGTACCCGCAGGGTGGCGGCAGTTACATCGTCGCCAAAGACAACCTCGGCAGATATCCATCGCTCGTCTCCGGCGCTTCAATGCTCGTCGATTACATACTCACGGTCGCGGTGTCGGTCGCCGGCGGTGTTGCAGCCATCATCTCGGCGTTCAACGGACTCGCCCCGTACCGCATCTGGCTGTGCGTCGGCTTCATTACCCTCATCACACTCGCCAACCTGCGCGGTGTGCGCGAGTCGGGCGCACTGTTCGCGCCTCCGACGTATCTATACATCGTCAGCTTGGCTGCGCTGATTCTCGTCGGTCTCTATCGCGTGTACTTTCAGGATCTGCCGCCAATCTCTCACACTGGCCCCGTTGAGCAGGAGCTTCTCGAGGGTCAGAAGGCGCTCACGCTCTTTTACTTCTTGAAGGCGTTCTCGTCGGGTGCAGTCGCATTGACCGGTGTCGAGGCCATCGCAGACGGTGTGCCGGCATTTGAGAAGCCCGAGCCACGCAACGCCGCGCGCACGCTCGTGATGATGGCTGTCATCCTCGGCACTGCCTTCTTCGGTCTCAGCGTGCTTGCCCAGCATCTCGAGCCACTAAAAGACCACGAAGGCAAGATCAAAGACACCGTGCTTGCGCAGATGGCAGAGCAGGTGTACGGCGGGCGAAACATCTTCTTCTTCATCACGCAGTTCGCCACGTTCGGCATCTTGATCCTCGCCGCGAACACTGCCTATGCAGACTTCCCGCGACTCTCCTCAGTGATTGCCAAAGACAGCTTCCTGCCGCGACAATTTGCCAATCGAGGTGACCGACTCGTCTTTAGTAACGGCATCATCGTGCTTGGCATCGCGGCGTCGGGCCTCGTCATCGCATTCGGCGGCATCGTGAACGCCCTAATCCCTCTCTATGCGGTGGGAGTGTTCACAGGTTTCACTCTCAGCCAGAGCGGCATGTTCGTGCGACTCATACGACTGAAAGAGAAGCACTGGCAACTGAAGGCGTCGTTTACGGGCTTCGGGGCATTCACCACGTTTGCCGTCGCCATGTCAGTGGTCGTCGTCAAGTTCACCGACGGAGCATGGATTCCCGCGGTCGTCATCCCAACGATGATTTTTGTCTTCACTGGCATCAATCGGCACTACGTGCGTGTGAAGCAGTTCTTGAGTGTTGCCGAGAAGACCGTACCGCCATTCCGCACTCACTTCGTCGTAGTGCTCATCGGTTCGATCAACGCAGGTGTCGTTCAGGCAATCAAGTACGCACAGAGCCTCCGACCTGACCGGCTGCTCGCGCTCAGCATCGTCGGCTCGAACGAAGAGGGCGAGGAACTCATTCGAGAATGGAACAAGCGCTTCCCTGACGTCGACCTCGAAGCTCCGGTCGACGATTACCGCAACCTGACCGACATGGTGCTCCTTGAGATCGAACGCCTTGACGGACTGCAGCACGATGACATCGTCACCGTCGTGATTCCAGAGTTCGTCACGAGCCTGCGCTCGCAGTGGTTACACAATCAGTCCGCCCTTGCCATCAAGGCGCGACTGCTCTTCCGTCCGAACACCGTGGTGACCTCGATCCCCATCGTCATTCCGGCAGGTGCCGAAGCGCAACAGGCCTAGCCTTAGCCGCATGCGAATAGTCGTCTCCGGAGCGAGCGGCCTCATCGGCTCGGCGCTCGTGCCTCATCTCCAGTCCGCCGGACACCAAGTTACGCGGCTCGTGCGTCGTAAAGCTGCGGCTGGTGAGTCACAGTGGGATCCGAGCCGTGGCGAGATTGATGCGTCCGTCATCGACGGCGCTGACGCCGTGATTCACCTCTCTGGCGCGGGCATCGGCGACAAGCGTTGGTCCAACTCCTATAAGCGAGAGATTCTCGACAGCCGAGTGAAGAGCACCAAGCTGCTCGCATCGGTGATTGCGGGTGC